>JACRPN010000009.1 GCA_016223145.1 Armatimonadota bacterium
TCCCCAAAGGGGCGAGGTGGGGGCTTTCTGCCGTGCGTGTGGAGAGGGAGTCCCTCGGTCCCTTTGTCTCCTTGTCCTCTCCCCCAAACAGCAAAAAGCCGGGAGCTACCCGGCTTATGCCTCTCCTCTCGATTTTTGGGCCTGCCTCCACTACTGGAGCCGCAGAGCGATCCAAGCAATGCACTTGCGCTTTGGTTCGCAAGGTGTTTCCAGTCAAGCTCAATTCATGATCCGTGCCGCAATTGGCCGCCGGCGGAAACCCGGCAGAAGGGCCAGGCGGTAACCTTCATGCATGGCGAAAAAGCGGCCCATCAGAGCGGATGACCTGCTCAAGATCCAGTACCTCGGCGACCCGCAGATCAGCCCGGACGGCCGAATGCTCCTCTTCTCGAAGAAGCATGTGGGGAAGAAGAACAACTACGTGACGAACCTGTTCTCGGTGGATCTGGGTGGCCACGTTCAACAGTGGACCCAGGGTGAATCAGGCGCGGGCCACGGCCGTTTCAGCCCGGACGGCAGCCAGATCGCCTTCATTGGGGGAAGGGACAAGCCGGGCGCGCAGATCTATCTGCTGCCGGTGCACGGCGGCGAGGCGCGTAAGCTGACGGATCTGCCCGAGGGCTCGCTCGGAGAGTTCCGCTGGAGCCCCGACGGCAAGCGCATTGCCTTCACGTTCCGCGAGACCCACCCCGACTGGACCGACAAGGCCAAGAAAGAGCGCGAGGCGAAGGGGCTCTCGACCCCGCCCCGCACGTGTGACGACGCCTGGTACCGCCTCGATGGCGACGGCTATTTTTTGGGCCAAAGGCACGCCCTTTACACGGTCGAGGTCTCGGGCGGAAAGGTCAAGAAGCTCTATTCAGGTGGCGACCTTGGCATGTATAGCTTCGACTGGTCGCCGGACTCCAAGTCGCTCGCGGTGGCCCACGCCTTCGAGAACAAGCCGCTCTTCAAGCCCGATAACGATCAGATATTCGTCGTCACGCTCGACGGCAAGTCGTCGCAGCTCAAGGGTCTGCCCAAAGGTCCGAAATCCTCAGTTCGCTGGAGCCCAGATGGCAACTGGATTGCCTATGCCGGGGATGATCATGAAGACGACCCTTGGGGGGTGCGCAACACCAAAATCTTCGTCGTCTCACCGAAGGGCGGAGCGCCAAGGTGCCTGACCGACAACACCGACTACTGCTTGAGCGCGGCAACCCTCAGCGACACGAAGGAAGCCGGGTTCGACGCCGTGCTTGAATGGGCGCCCGATGGCCAGGCGCTCTATGTCCAGGTGGGCTGGCATGGCGAGCAACAACTGGGGATGGTGCCCCTGGCCAAGGGTGGCGTGGAGGTGCTGACCAAGGGCAAGCACTCAGTGACGGTGGGCAACGTATCCAAAGACGGCTCGAAGGTGGCCTGCCTCTGGGGCGACGCGCTGCACCTGAACGAGGCGGCCGTCTACGATCTCGACACCCACCCTGCTTCGCCGAAGGTTCTTACGAAGTTCAACCAGAAGTTTCACGACGAGGTGGCGCTGGCTGAGCCCAAGGACTTCTGGGTGGACTCGACCCACAAGGCCAAGGTCCACGGTTGGGTGATGAACCCGCCGGGAGCCTCCGCGAAGAAGAAGGCTGCTGCAGTGCTTGAGGTTCATGGCGGGCCGCACGCCCAGTACGGCTGGGCGTTCTTCCATGAATTTCAGCTTCTCGCGGCGAACGGCTACGTCGTGGTGTATTCGAACCCGCGCGGTTCGAAGGGCTATGGCGAAGGGTTCTGCGACGCGATCCGAGGCGATTGGGGCAAAAAGGACTGGGACGATATCCAGGCGGTCACCAAGCACATGGGTTCGCTGCCGCAGGTGGACCCGGGCCGCATCGGCATCATGGGCGGCAGCTATGGCGGCTATATGACCAACTGGGCGGTCGGCCACAGCAAGGCCTACAAGGCGGCGATCACGGACCGGTGCGTCTCGAACCTGGTCAGCATGGCGGGAAACAGCGACTTCCCGATCAACAAAAACTCCTACTTCCGAGGGATCGCCTATGGCGATATCAAGGACATCGAGCCGCTGTGGGCGCAGTCGCCGCTGGCATTCTTCAAGAAGGTGAAGACGCCGATGCTCATCATCCACTCGGAGGGCGACCTTCGGTGCAATGTAGAGCAGGGTGAGCAGGTGTTCAACGCGTTGCAGGCAGAGGGGGTGCCGTCGAGGTTCGTGCGGTACCCGCAGAGCACGTTCCACGGCATGTCGCGCAACGGCCCGCCAGACCTGCGCCTGCACCGCCTCGGAGAGATTCTGAGCTGGTGGGAGAAGTGGCTTAAGTAGGGACTACGAGCCCAAGTGAAGCATAGGAAGGGGGTTCCAACCCATGTAGCCCAGGCGTCTCGCCTGGGTAACTTCGTCGAGGCATCGTATAGCTTACTCCTTCCCTTTCGGTGCGACCGTGCAGGAGCCCCTTCGCGAGCGTCAGAATCCTAATTCGTGTCTGAGCCCAGATACTTGAACTTTTCAATAGAAGGCCCGGCGAAGCGCCGACGCAAGCTTCCTCATTGGGAGGCTGACGGCGTCGTGTATTTCATCACCTTTCGTCTGGCCGACTCCATGCCGAAAGAAGTACAAGAGCGCGCTAAAGAGTACAAACAGATCCTCGATCGGGTCCGAAAGATCGGTACAGCCGAAGACATCTCACGAGCGGAGCGCGAACTCCTCCGATACGTCGAGAAACACCTGGACGCAGGCTACGGAAACTGTATCTTGAAGACGCCTGGAGCTTCACAAATCGTCTGGGAAGCACTTCACTTTGGAGAGGGGTCCGGGCATCATCTCTACGCTTGCGCTGTGATGCCGAATCACGTACATGCCGTGGTCTCCCTTGAGCCTGACCTAACCTTGGACAGACTCACCCATTCTTGGAAGTCCTACTCGGCGCACAAAATTAACGCGACGCTCGGAAGGTCGGGCAGGCTTTGGGAGCCAGAGAGCTTTGACCACATCGTCCGCACCCCGGCCGCCCTTCAGCGATTTGTCCGGTACGTTGCCGAGAACCCGCGCAAAGCGGGTCTCTCGAATTGGGAATGGGTCTTTCCTAGCTTGGACGCGACCTGACAAAGCTTAGATCATGTTGTGGTGAGGCTTACGGTCAGGTGGTGAAATTGCCCAGGCGAGACGCCTGGGCTACATGGGCTGGGCTACGTGAGGTGGGCTACATCGGCTGGGTTTCGGTCGATGGTTGTTTCTCTGGGAACATCGTTGCTAAGCAAAGGGCCCGAGTCTCAATCCTTATATGGATCGAACTCGTTTTCCCCGGCCATCGCCACGCCGATGGGCGTGAGCGTGTGGAGCACGCGCACCGTGCCTTCGTGCTGCGCAAGCACCTCGGGGAGGCGCTTGTAGCAGTGGGGTGACTCATCGGTCCCCGCGCCGCGCAGCTCGACTCCGGCCTTGCGCACCCAGTCGTCCATCATCTCGCGAGAGATGAGTCCGCCGGAGCGAACGCCCTTGCGCTTCTTGCCTGCGGCTTGGGTGCGCGACATCACGCGCCCCGCGCCGTGCACGGTCGAGTAGAGCGCCTTCTGGGAATCCTCCGATTCGACCCCTTCCAGGATCACGGAGATATCGCCCATCGAGCCGCCCACGAACCCCTTCTGTCCTGGAAAGGCGGGCGTGGCGCCCTTGCGGACCACCCACACCTCATAGCCGCCATGCAGCTCCTTCCAAGCGAAGTTGTGGTGGTTGTGGACCTCCTCGAGCACGTTCGCGCCGAGGATCCTCGCCACCTGCGCGCACACCCAGTCGCGCCCCGCGTAGGCGTAGAGACCCGCCAGGCGCATCTGCTCCAGGTAGTCCTCGCCAAGCGCGGACTTGACTGAAAACACGACCGGATCGACGTGCATGCCGTCCGACCCGCCGCCGGCCTCCATGAAGTGCTTGGCGATGGTGTGCCCGATACCGCGCGAACCGAAGTGCACGCCGCACCAAACCCTGTCCTGCTCGTCCACAAGAAGGTCCACATAGTGGTTTCCGCTCCCGACGGTGCCCAGCTGGTTCTGGGCCATCTGCTTCTTCTCTTTGGCCGGGTAGAGCTTCCACGCCGGGTCGTCGAAGAGCTCGTGCTCAACTGGAGTCAGGTTGCGCCGTCCGATGCCGAACTCGAGGTTCGCCCAGACGTCGTTCATGATCGTTCCGATGTTCTTTCGGGCTTCGTCGGCAGGCACGTCGAGGCGCACGGCCTTGTTGCCGCACGCGATGTCGTAGCCGACACCCGACGGGCTGACCGCCTCCACATAGGCGATGACGCCACCGATCGGCATCGAGTAGCCGACGTGGTGGTCTGCCATGAGGGCAGCGCCGAAAGCCCCTTGCGCGCAGCGCTGAATCTGCCTGAGCGCATCCTGGTCGATCGGCACGCCCCAAACAGGAACGTTGTCGATGATCTTCATTGGTTCTTCTCCTGAACCCATCCCGAAACACCCATCCATTGGGCGCAAGGAATTTGGACGCGCTTTCGGCAGAGAAGTTTCGTGGGCGCTTTCACTTTGGGGGAATCGTGCCGCCGACCTCAACGCCCCTCGGGCGCTTCTTCTCTTCCTCGATCGCGGCGCGGATGGCCCTTACATACCGGGCCGGAAGTTGTTCCCATATGCCCACCCAGGGAGTGGCCTCGACGACGTCCTTCAGAGAGACTTCAACATAGAAATCGGAGCCAAACTCGACGAGGTAGGTGTATTCTCGCCAGCGTCGGGCACGTATCATCGAGTCGCCGGGCTCGTAGTTGATGTATTCGAACTGACGGCTCGGGTTCAGTACTTCCCAGGCGAGATCCTGCGAGGTTCGGTTTCCCAGACCATTTACCTTCCGCCTAGAGCAAAGGTCGAACTCGAAGACTTCCTTCGAGGTGCGGCTCAGGAGCGAGGTCGGTGGGATGCCAGCCCGGAAGACCTCGCTTGGTTCGTAGTACTGGATGCGCTCGAACGGTTCCGGCGCGTCTTTGTTCGGATTGGTCTTGGTCTGAGCCTTGGAATTCGGCGTTCCTCGCCTGAGGTTGGAGCCAGACTGGAGCGCATAGTGGCCTACCAATTCGCGAGCTGAAGACTGAATGGCCGAAAGCGGGAGCTGCGCCCCCGACCCCAAATCTCCGTGTTGCATCGGAGTCAGCGTTCCGTGCAGCTTTAAGAAGTCAAGCTCGAAACCATGGGGGATTTCAAAGTCGGCCCAGGCTTCGATGAACGACACTAGGGAGGTAAGGTGCGCGATCGAGCCCCAGCTCTGGTTCGTCACAGCATAGGCGGCCAGTTCGTCCAAGCTTGGCCTGCCGCCGTCAATCACTTTGCGCGCAATGGGGCCGAGTGTCCGGCGAAGACCACCCTCACGGTAATTGGTCTGCGGTGCGACTGGCTCGATGAGGAGCCAGTTCGGCTGGGGCCGGGTCTGGATCGCAAACCACCGAGTTCCGAGTTGACGGTCAAAGCCTTCGGCTGACATGGGCCCCCTTGCAAGGGTGTATGGCGACAGCAATGGAGCCTGCCAGCTCGGCGCAGCAATCACATCGATTCTGTCTGCCTTGGCTCTACCGAGTATCAAGTCGGACATGAGCGCCTCCGCCAAATCCCGTGTTTCGGGTTGACTCAATAGCTGTCTGAGACCTGGTGACAGGCTTTTGTAGGCAAAGGCGGGTGCGCTGTTCCGTCTCGATTCTCCAACCTTCACACACTCCTGGCCAAGAAGCGAAACCTCAATAGGCTCAACGCTTGGCGATTCTGAAGGGTCCTTGGCCCGGTTTAGGGCGGGAGGATTGACGCCGGAGATGTTGACTAAGGCCCTCTCCAGCACTGCTCCCTCGTTGTTCACCAGCAGGGCTTCGGCATAGCCCGAATTGTAGTAGTCGGGCCGGTTGATCGTGAAGAGCAACTTGGCATTAGGTGTTTGTACTAGCCTGGGCAGTCCCAGATTTTCGGGCTTCATACCTTGGCTAACATAGAACTCTGAGACCGGCCGGATGGCCTCGACCCATCGTTCCCACATAGAGTAAAACTCTATCAGGAAAGGGCGAAGCTCCTTCGGCATAGCAGTCTGTATGGGATTCTGTCGTTCGGCGAAAACAATGCGGCTGTACGGACGCAACGAGGCGATCTGAATCGGATCAATGTTTGCAAGGAGTGACCGGCAGAGCCAAATCAGCGGACTTTGGAAGTGCAGCGCGTCTCGACGGTTTTGGAGGGCCAGCGCGGAGTCATCATTTGTCAATGCGGATTGAGTGAGAGCTTCCAATGAGCTCTTGAGTGAAGCCGCAGCGCTCTGGTCGAAAGTGGGCAGCTTATCCAGCGCCGCCCGCAAGTCCTCTTGGAACTTGGCGATCTTGCCTGCCTGGATGGCATCGCGCCTTCGATCGCACTCTCTTTCGAGTTCGAGGGTCCTGACCAACCGCCATCCTGCTGGCTCGGAGCGCCACTCCGCCTCGAGCACACGGGCCAGGAGCGAGAGCACTTCGGATGTGGGCTTCTGGTGAACCCTTAGAATCACCGGCTCACCGGCGAGCTTCGGCGAGGGCAAGAGCTTGAGCCCGGTGGCCTCGGAGAGCTGCTCGAGAGCAGGTCCAAGGAGTTTGCCCCGAATCTCCAATGTAATGGGCTTTGCGGAAAAAGGCGTCGGTCCTTGTTGCGATGCGGCAACCGTGAGAACCAAGATTGAGAAAAGGCTTGCGATCATCTCGGAGTTCGAGCACACTCCCGCTCTCCATCATACAACTCTATGAGGGCTATGAATCTTACAAATCAGTCCGGTTTGATGGTCTGCGATTGGACGTTAATCTCACGGTGTTTCAACGCGTTGATCATCGCCTTACCCGGGATGCTGAGTTCAAACGGCGTGCAGCCTTTGCGCACCCGGCCGTGGGCCATCTCGATCGCGCAGATCGCGACCGGAAAGCCGGTCATGCGCTGCATTGCCGTCAGTCCTGTGGCCTCGTCGTAGCGCTCGTGAAGGTCCAGCCGCAACAAAGCCTTCCGTTCGGTCTCTCCATCCCTTTGTCCCTCCGTCTCCCTGTCCCCTTGTCCCTTCTCAGAGCGCAGGCTAAAGCCTGCGGCTACGGGTGTCATGTCCCCCTGTCCCTTGGCCCCTCTGCCGCTGACTTCGACCCGGAGCAGCAACTGATCCTTGTATCCCGGCTCAGAGAGGAAGGAGCCGATCAGATATTCAAAGAGTGCTCTCGGCTTGACGGGCCGACCTTCGACCTCCACTTCATCGATCCCCCAGAACCCGAGGTCGCGAAACAGCTTCATCTTCTCCCAGTGGCCGGGAAACCTGAGAGTGCGGTACTCGTAAGTCTTCAGCGGCCGCGTGCTGAAGCCCGCTTCCCTTAAAAGGCGGGCTAAAGCCCGCCCTCCGTCTGCTTCAGCGCCGTGGAGGGTCGGATGCTCACCGAAGAGGAACGGCGCGGTACCCGTGCCGCCGCTGGTGGTCGAGGCCTCCATCTTGCCGAGACCGGGCCAATCGAGCTCCTCCAGGTCCGTGAGCGACTCCATTTCGACCGCCTGGCCATCCGTCACCCCGAACGCCTTGTCGGCGTACTCGCTGATTAGGCCCTCGACGTTGAACGCCAGCGCGTAGTGAAACGGCGGTTTGGGGTCGAGCGGGAGGCCTCCGCAGTAGAGCTTGGCCTCTTCGGGCTCTTGGAACTGCGAGATCAGGTGGACCGCCAGGAGATTGATCAGGCCCGGCGCGACCCCGCCATCGGTGACGATCGAGATACCTCGGCGCTTAGCCTCGTCGTCACGCGCTAGGGTCCTGAGCGCGTCCTCGGTATCGCCTCCCATATCGACCAGGCTGCAGCCCGCCTTCAAGGCGGCCTCGGCAGCCAGCGGATGAAGATGGTAGGGGATGCAGGAAAGGCAGACGTCCACGCCATCAAGCAACCTTGCCATAGACTCCGGCGCGTGCACGTCGACGTCGAAGCAGGCGAAGAGGTCCGTGCCGGCAAGTGCCCGAAGCCGCTCGGCCGCAGACTCCGCGGATTTCAGCGACGCGTCTGCCAAGCGAATCTCCCCGGCGTCACCGTGCAGGGCGAGGTCATAGGCGGCGGCGAGCCCTTGGACTCCAGAACCGAGGATGGCGTAGGTGAACGGCACGAGAGTATTGTGCTCGCCGAACTAACGGACCCGCTTGCCCTCGACCCAGACCTCTACGGGCCGGATTTCGGA
The DNA here is from genome assembly GCA_016223145.1 of Armatimonadota bacterium. NCBI lineage: Bacteria > Bacillati > Armatimonadota > Armatimonadota bacterium. The sequence continues at coordinate 8,182 of JACRPN010000009.1, forward strand.
CCAGTTGGGATTGGGAGCAAAAGGCGACTGGTTGAGCACGATGAAATCGGCGCGAAAGCCCGGAGCGATTTTGCCGATTTCATTCTCCATAAACATGGCATAGGCTGCCCGGCTGGTGTAGCTGCGAAGCGCCTCCGCGACCGTCAGGTTCTCCTGAGTCATCCAGAACCTGCCGTCGAGGGTCTTGCCCGTGACTGCCGCTTCTACCCCCAGAAACGGGTTGATCGAGACGACCGGCCAGTCAGACCCAAAAGCGAGCACGGCGCCCGAATCGAGAAGCGACTTGAAGGCATAGCTGGACTTGCTTCGCTCAAGGCCGATGCGCTGCTCGGCATAGCGGGCGTCGTCGGCTTTATGAAAGGGCTGCATGCTCGCGATCACGCCGAGCTTTCCGAACCTGGGGATGTCGGTGGGGAGCAGGTGCTGGGTGTGCTCGTCGCGGCATCTTGCGTCGCGGAGCTTTGGACCATAAGCTCTTTCCAGAATATTCAAGAGTTGGTGATTGGCTTCGTCGCCGATGGCGTGGCAGATCGTCTGAAAGCCGCTCTGCTGGGCTGCCCGGCAATTCGATTCGAAGGCGCCGTCGGTCATTCCGGCGCGCGGGAGGCCCCGGTTGGCCTCTTGTCCGGGAAGGTTGTCGGCGAAAGGCTCGTGCATGTAGGCGCTGCGCGAACCCAGCGAGCCGTCCATATACGCCTTGAACCCACCAACCTTCATCCAGCCCGACTTGCCCGCGAACGCCTTCATCCGATTTGCCCCTGAAGCGACCGAGCCGACCGTAGGGTAAAGAGAGAACCGGACAGACATTGGCCCTTTGGCGAGCCGCTCGTAGACGTCCAGGTCAGAGAGCGAAGGAATGTCGCTCACGGCGGTCACGCCGTAGCGGTTCGCCTCGCCCATCGCCCTCTTTAGGGCCGCCAAGTTGTCCTCTTTCGAGGGTGCGGGGATGAACTTCGCCACAAGGCTCGCAGCGGTGTCCACTAGGATGCCCGTGGGTTCGCCGGTGGCGGGGTCCCGTACGATCCTGCCGCCCGGAGGGTCCTTCGGTCCTTCTTTGGTGATGCCGGCGAGCTTGAGGGCGGCGGAATTCGCCAGCCCCGAATGGCCATCCATTCGCTCAAGCCAGACCGGCCGCCCGCCACTTGCGGAGTCCACCCATTCCTTCCTTGGGTCCTCTCTGACGGGCCAGCTTTCCACCGACCAGCCACCGCCCTCGACCCACTGGCTCGGGCGAAGCGTCTTGGCATAGGCCTCGATCCGGGCGATGAAGTCCGCCTTGTCCTTTGCCGGGCGAAGGTCCAACTGAGCCAAACTGGTTCCCCCTCCCAGCATGTGCGTATGGGAGTCGATCAGCCCGGGAAGGACAGTTCGGCCCCTTGCGTCGATGCGCCGGGTTTTGCGCCCAATGTAGGCCGCGCTTTTGGGGCCGACATAGACGAAAGTACCGCCACGGATTGCCGCAAAAGGAGCCATCGCGGGAAGGCCATCGCTCCAAATCTGAGCGTTTTCAATGACGATATCCGCCGGTGCTGCGAGGGCGACGGCGAGGAGGAAGGCGACCATGTGCGTGTTCTACCCTTCCGGGACTATCGTTCCCTCCTCAAAGACCTTCAAAATGACAGGAGATGGATCGTCGGCATGCCAAGGCTGAGTTGCTCAAGGTTTTGCCGGGCATTGGCGATTTGCTTCGCGCTCTGCCGCTGGAGTCGGCGATGCCCGACCTGTTCCCCCAAACGCCCCAAGAAGGACGGGCGAGCGTCGCTGCGCGCGAATTCTTGGCGACAGAGCCGGCCGCTTCGAGTCCAGCGATCCAAGCGGGAATCTGGCTCTATCTCGACGCCCTTCATGTCAGCCATTCGATCAGCCAAGGCATACCGGGCCCGACCGGCGCGGCGTGGCATGCGATCATGCACCGAAGGGAAGGCGACTTCTGGAACAGCAAGTACTGGTGGCGCCAGTGCCTGAACCACCCGTTCCGAACCCTGCTAGACCGTTATGATCCGTTCTCGTTTGTGGATCAGGTGGAAGCCGCGAATCCCGAGGGGCTTGAGGCGCTAGTCGAGAGGCAGCGTGACGAATGGCTCGCGCTCATGCTATGGTGTGCAAGGCAAGCCGTCGACCGAAGGTAGTTTCGAGGGGACGGATTCTTGACTGGCGCGTATACATAAGTGAGCCCGTGAAGCCCCGCGGGCAGGAGAACCTTGCCTCATACTGCTCTCTCGACCCATTTGGAGTACGACGTTCGGCGCGTTCGATCGGATTTCCCGTGCCTCGATCAGGAGGTTCGCGACAGGCCGCTGGTGTATCTGGACAGTGCTGCCACGGCGCAGCGCCCAAGCTGCGTCATCGGGGCTGTCGAACGCTATTACAGCACTTATAACGCCAGCGTCCATCGTGGGGTGCATGCCCTGGCGGCAAGGGCCACCGATGCCTTCGAGGGGGCCAGGCGTTCCCTTCAGGGCTTTGTGAACGCTAGGAGCGCCGATGAGATCGTCGTTACCAAGGGCTGCACCGAAGCACTGAACCTGGTTGCGTCGAGCTACGGATCCGCCCAAATTAAGCCGGGAGACCAGATCTTGGTGTCCACGCTGGAGCACCACAGCAACATCGTTCCCTGGCAGATGGCGGCTCAGCGTTCCGGCGCCGTAGTGCGTCCGATCCCCATCGACGATGCGGGAGTTCTGGATCTCGAAGCGCTCGACCGGCTGCTTCGGCGCCCGACGGCCGTCGTCGCGGTGAACCACGTCAGCAACGCTCTGGGAACGATCAATCCTGTCAAGGAGATCGCCACGCGGGCCCATCGGGCCGGAGCGATCATTGTGGTGGATGGCGCTCAGGCGGGCCCGCACATGCCGATCGACGTTCAAGCGCTCGATGCCGATTTCTATGCGATTTCTGGCCATAAGATGTATGGACCCACCGGAGTTGGAGTGCTCTATGGCAAGCTGGATCTGCTCAGGGCCATCCCGCCCTATCAGGGCGGCGGCAGCATGATCCACACGGTCACATTCGAAAAGACCACTTACGCCGAGCCGCCGGCCAAGTTTGAGGCCGGGACCCCTCCCATTGCAGAGTTCATCGGATTGGGGGCGGCCGCTGAGTATGTGCTTGGACTCGGCCGCGAAAACATCGTGGCCCATGAACACGAGGTGCTCGAATACGGCCGCGGCCTGGTAGGCGAAGTCGAGGGCGTTCGGATCGTCGGCAACGCGCCGGATCGCTGCGGGATTCTCTCATTCGTGATCGATGGGGTTCATCCGCACGACGTTGGAACGGTGCTGGATACGGAGGGTATCGCTGTGCGCGCGGGCCATCATTGTGCTCAGCCGCTGATGGATCGTTTGGGGCTGGCGGCTACAGTTCGAGCTTCGCTCGGGATGTATTCGACGAAGGAGGAAATGGAGGTCCTTGTGGCGGGGATCAGAAAGGTGAAGGAGGTGTTTCTGTAAGGAATCTGGGCCTTAGGGCATTGGGGCATTTGGGGATCGGGGATTGGAGATTGGGCCAATCATTCCAAAGTTCCGGGTGTCTCACAGCCATTTCATCCGAGAAGCCCTTCGTTTCTCTTTCGCCCGACTCCGGTCGCCCCTCCTCTCCCCCGATCTCACTTTTGAGAACAAAAATCTGAATCAGAGATTCAGAAAACAGGGATCCGCACCACTAAACAAGGAATCCGCAATCCGAAATCCGAAATCGACATGTCCGACCTACGCGATCTGTACCAAGAAGTGATCCTTGACCATAACAAAAGGCCAAGGAACAAGGGCGCCATGGTGCAGCCCACGAGCCAGGCTGCCGGCGTGAACCCCCTCTGCGGGGATCGGGTCACGGTGTATCTTGAAGTCAAGGACGGAATCATCGAAGACGTCATGTTTGATGGTATAGGCTGCGCGATATCCACGGCGTCGGCTTCGTTAATGACCGACGCGGTGAAGGGCCTCAAGGTAGAAGAGGCCGAGAAGCTCTTCGAGAGCTTTCACAAAGGCATGACCGAGGACCCCGGCGCCCTGGAGTCCGTGAGTGAGGACCATCCCGAGCTCATGGCGCTGGGCGGAGTCTGGGAGTTTCCTGTCAGGGTCAAGTGTGCGACGCTGGCCTGGCACGCCATGCACGCCGCGCTCTCAGGCGAAAGAGAGGTGAGCACCGAATAATGCCCGAGCCCATTCCTCCTCCAACTTCCGACACAGGGGCCAAGACCCTCAACCCCATCGAGAAGACCTTGCTCGAAAACGAGGTCATCGACATGCTGCGCACCGTCTTCGACCCCGAGATCCCGGTGAATGTGTACGACCTTGGACTGATTTACGAGGTCAACGTGAGCGACAAAGCCGAGGTGCATGTCGTGATGACGCTCACCACCCCCAACTGCCCCGTGGCCGACATCCTGCCCCAGGAGGTCGAGGACCGCGTCCGGCTCATACCAAGGGTTCGGTCGGCCTGGGTCGAGCTCACCTGGGACCCGCCTTTCACGCTCGATCGCGTCTCGGACGAAGTCAAACTGATGCTCGGCCTGCTTTGATCCGCTAGCGAAACGCAATTCGTTGCCGCTATGACGTCCATCATTACGTAGAATTAAGTATAGAGACCCAATGCGGTCTCTCAGGAGTCGGCTCCGTTGAAGTTTAGTACCCAAGAGGAATACGGTCTGCGATGTCTGGTTGCGATCGCGCGAAACAACGCGGATCATGATCTGACCATCCCGAAGCTCGCGAAAATGGAGAGCCTGAGCGAACCCCACGTCGCCAAGCTGCTCATGATCCTCCGGAAGGGAGGCTTCGTCAAGAGCACTCGCGGCCACACGGGCGGCTACACGTTGGGCATGCCGGCTGAGGAGATCGTGATCGGCAACGTCCTGGGGTGCCTCGGTGGGCGCATTTATGAAAAGGGCTTTTGCGAGCGCCACAGCGGCCTGAGCTCGATGTGCATCCACGAGAATTGCTGCTACATCGGCGAGCTTTGGTACCGGCTTCAGGAAGCGGTGGACAACGTGCTGATGAACGTGACCCTGGCCCAACTGCTCTCGCGCGAGCCTCGCGTATCGCCTCTCAAGATCAAGCCCAACTGCAGGCCGAGAAAGCCCGTCTTCGAGGGCCGGCTGGCCGAGCGCAAGATCAATGTCTGAGGCCGCGTTGCCTTCGTTTCCCGTCGCCGTCTCGCCCGCAGCGATCCCTCATCTGCGCCGCGTCTTGACCCGTGACGGCCGGCCGGACGTGTTTCTGCGCATCGGGGTGAAGGGGGGCGGCTGCTCGGGGTTTGAGTATGTGCTCAAGCTTGAGAGCGCCAAGCGCGCGAGCGACCTTGAAGCGGATTGGGACGGAATTCGTATCGTGTGCGACCCAAAATCCGCGAAGTTCCTCGAGGGTTCGACGCTCGTTTACACGGGCAACCTGATCGGGGGCGGATTCAAGTTTGAAAACCCCAACGCGGCGCGAAGCTGTGGCTGCGGGACCAGCTTCATGCCGAGGTAGGCCGCCGGGCCTGGCCGGCAGGACCAATCCCCACTTCCAGCGAACCTAAGTCTATGCCCGAAGCGCGGACTTGGAACGCCAATTGGATCGGCTATCACAAAGACCCCAGAGAGGACCTCGGCGTGTTCGCCTTTCGTCGCCGACTCGACCTGGCGAAGGCGCCCCAAAGCTATCTGATCCGCGTCTCTGCCGATCAGCGCTACAAGCTCTACGTCAACGGCGAGCTCGTCGGCTTTGGGCCGCAGCGCGGCGACGAGCTGCATTGGTTCTATGAGACGTATGACCTGGCGCCGTTTCTGAGAAAGGGCGAGAACTGGATCGCGGCGCTCGTTTGGAATTTCGGGCGCTGGGCGCCGATGGCGCAGCACACGGTGCGCACGGCTTTCGTACTGGAGGCCGACGCCTCAACCCTTTCCGAGAAGGGCAAAGACCCGATCACGCCGGAAGCGCCGCTCCCCGAACCGGAAAGCGGTAAGCGCAGCACGCTCGATATCTCCACGCCGGACGGTTGGGAGGTCTATCGGATCGATGGTTGGAGCTTCGACATGATGCACGCTGGAGTCGGCGAGTATTACATCGACGTCGGACCCGGCGAGATCATCCAATCGGGCTACGAAACGCCCAAGCTCACGAATCTCGCGCCCAAGGAGCCCGGAAAAGGGCTGGATTGGAAAAAGCCCCATGTCATCCACCATGCCCAAGACCGCGGCGCGAACGGCGGCGGCACGCCCTGGATGCTGATCCCGCGGAGCCTTCCTCCGATGAAGTATGAGCAGCGCGTCGAGGCCCCCAGGGTCCGGCGCGGGTTTGCAGGAGACGTTGAGGGAGGTGAGTTCAAGGATGGGGAACCACTTTGGGGCCCGGATAAGATGGGGCAAGACAGGAAGCTGGTTCTGACCCCCGATCGTCCCCTGCTGCTGGACTATGGCGAACTGCTCACCGCCTACCCCAGGCTCTTCCTTTCCTGCGAGGGCGATGCGGAGGTCACCCTGACCTACGACGAGGGGCTATGGGCGCCCGATGGGTCGAAGGGTAATCGCAACGAGGTTGAGGGCAAGGAAAGCCGAGGGTATCAAGATAAGTTCCTTGTGAAAGGCTGGTCGGAGGTTTTTGAACCGCTCTGGTGGCGGACCTATCGGTACCTGAAGATCGAGGTTTCTTTGGGAGTGCGCGAGCTTGCTCGCGCTTTGGACGATAAGGGATCTGACGGTGATGGAGAAAGCGCGAGCAAGCTCGCGCACTCCCAAAGAGCGCACTCCCAGAGCGGGGTGGTTCTCTATTCCATCGACGCGATCGAGACCGGCTACCCGCTCAAGGCGGAGTCGTCGTTTGAGGCGGACGACCCGTCGGTCAAGCCGATCTGGGACGTCGCGATCCGCACCGCCGAGCGGTGCGCCGGGGAGACCTACTTCGATTGCCCCTACTATGAGCAGCTCCAATACGCAGGCGACACGCGCATCCAGGCGCTCATCGGCTACTACTTGGGCCGCGACCGGGCGCTGACGAGAAATGCTGTGGAGACGCTCGGCTGGTCGCTGATGGACAACGGCCTGACGCAGTCGCGCTACCCCAGCCGCCAATGCCAGGTCATCCCGCCGTTCAGTCTGTGGTGGGTGATGATGGTGTGGGACCAGTTGCTATACGACGACCCTTCGGCTCTGCCGGACTTCGTTTCATTCCAGACTCTGAGTAGGATATTGGGCCGATTCAGGAAGATGGCGAAGGAGCCAGGGCAGTTCTGGCAATTCGGAGATTGGGTTCCCTCTTGGCGTTGGGGAGTGCCGCCTGGAGGAGCCCAAGCGCTGATGCACCAGATCACGCTGGAGATGGCGACGACGGCCGCGGAGAGGATCAAGGGATTTCTGGAGGTTGGCGAAGCCAAGAGGCGAGGAATCAAGTTCTGGCAGAGCTGGCCGCGAACGAGCCAATGGTGGACCGGCGACGGCGGCTATGAGAATGCGCTCGCCAACAACCCCAAGAAAGGTGTTGACAACGCGCCGTCAGAGCATGCTGAGGCACTCCTCCGCGTGCATCATGCGATGTACGATTACGACCTTGTGGGGAGTGATCCCTGGCCCACCGAGGCCCTCGCCAAGGCCAACGCCGCCAAGTGCACCTACTACTTCAGCTACTACAAGCACCTGGCGATGTTCGGGCGGCCGGTGGAGGGGATCGCCGGGTCGGGCCAGTCGGACAAGTCAGACAAGTCGGACAGGTCAGACGGGAGAAAGGCCCCCTACCCCTTCGACTACCTCCAGGAGCTTCAGCCTTGGAAGGAAATGATCGAAAACGGCCTCTCCACCTTCGCCGAGAACCCCGAACCCACGCGCTCGGACTGCCACGCCTGGAGCGCGCACCCCATCCTCGGGTTCTTCCAGATCGTCGCCGGAGTGACCAGCACCGCGCCCGGCTGGAAGAAGGCGCGAATCATGCCGCATCCCGGCTCGCTGAGGCGCTTCGACGCCAAGATCGCCCATCCGGATGGCGAGCTGCGCGTCAAGTGGGAGGACGGCCGCTTCACCATCGACTCGCCGATCCCGTTCGAATTCCGATGGATGGGTAAGCGCGAGGAGCTGGAAGCGGGGAAACATAAGCTGTGAGCACGTTCGCGATTATCGGCCTCGGCCGCATCGGCGGCGGCCTGGCGATGCAGGCTTTGGAGAAGGGGCATCGGGTCGTCGGGCTGGATGTGGCGGGGGCTTCTGAGGAACTGCTGAAGGCCGGGCTGGTTGAGGCTTCGGACCTGTCGGACCTGTCGGACAAGTCGGACCCTTCACTCGGACCCCGCATCATCTTCCTCTACATCCACGCCGGACCTGCGGTGGACGAGGAGCTGGCCAAGCTCGCCGAGCACCTGAAGCTCGGCGACATCGTCCTCGACGGCGGCAACTCCTATTGGGGCGACTCCAAGGTCAGGGCGGCCCGCATGGCCAAGAAGGGCATCCGCTTCCTCGACCTCGGCACCAGCGGCGGACTCTCCGGCGCGCGAAACGGCGCTTGCTTCATGTGCGGAGGCGAGAAGTCGGCGTTCAACGCCGTCGAGCCGATCCTCAGGGACCTTGCGGTTCCCGGCGGGGTGGTCTATGCCGGACCCTCCGGCTGCGGCCACTACGTCAAGCTCGTGCACAACGGCATCGAGTTCGGCATGCTCCAGGCCATCGGCGAGGGGATCGACCTGCTCGAGCAGTTTCCCGAAGATCTTCCGATCGCCGACGTGGTGGGCTGTTGGCGCAACGGCTCGGTGGTCCGGTCCTGGCTGGTGGACCTGATGCACGAGGCGCTGTCCGGTCCCCCCTCCCTTGTTTTTGCCGAAGGCGAAAATGAGGGAGGGGTTGGGGGAGGGAGACCTATCCCCGACCAGGCCGCCCGGAACCTCCACCCCCAACCCCCTCCCCCTATCGCATCCCGACAAGGGGAGGGGATTCTCAACTCCACTCCCGGCTTCATCGAGGACACGGGGGAAGTGAACTGGCTGGTCGAGGACGCCCTCAGGATGGAGGTGCCCATTCCGGTCATTTCGGCTTCAGTCATGCAGCTCTTCGCCTCGCGCGACGACCGCCGCGCCTGGGCTCGCGCGATCGCCCTCATGCGGAGAGGGTTTGGCGGACACCCTTTGGGACGCATGCCCGCGCTGGGGGAGGAGCGGCGCATATCGAAGGTGGGTCTTCGTGAAGGGGAAGCATAGGTACGGGGACAAAGGGACGGAGGGACAAAGGGACGGAGGGACAAGGGGACAGGGGGGACGGCAGGCGCGGGTTCCGTGCCCGCGTCCGGGCCATGGCCATGCGAGGAACAGCGCGTGTCTGATCCTAGCTTTTCAGCAGCACCGGGCAGAGACTCATCGGCGGAGCGGTGAAGGTGACTCGGCCCCTCGCGACCGTTGCCTGCACTGGCTTTGGTTCCACGAGACCTTGCGCGGTGTACGCCGACGCCATTGCTTTCCTTGCGACGAAGCCCTTAATCGCAAATTGGAATGCGAGGGGAGAGGAATTGCGGTTGATCACCACCAAGGTAGCCCAACCCGGGGTCTTGGGGTCCATAGCGGCATACACCGCTGCCTTCTCAACGGGTACGCCGCTGACGGCAAGTCCGAGACTGCCAAAGCGTCGCCCTCTGCCATCCATGTCGAGGAAAGCCCGATAACCCGCCAAAGTGCCTGTGTCGCCGGGCCTGAACCCCCAATTCGCCGCTGCAAACACACCGTACTTGCCGAACAGGCCCAGTACGTCGGCTTGGGCGATCGCGCCGGAGATGTCCGCTTTGCCGCCGAAATCGTATTCCGTGATTGCCAGCTTTGTACCCGGATACTGCTTCCTGATCTGCTCTTGAACACCTGGCAGGAGAGCAATCGGCCTGCCCTTCAAGAAGTCCTTTGTGATCCAACTGTCCTCGACGTAGGTGGGGTCCCAGAGGGACCGGGGAGCTTGGACCCGCGCCACGGGGGTGCCTGGCTTGTCGGGGCCGCCACCGGTGATGCGCACGCCGTCGCCCTTGGCCTCGGGGTACCAGTGGATGTCCAGAACGTCCAGCAGGCGCTTGCCCGCCTTGCGCTCAGCCTCTTTCATCGCGGCCAGATACACGTCCAGGAAGTCCCGCCCTTGAGCGTCCGGAGCGTCCTGAAACCTCCTAAAACCCATCCAGCCGTAGTTCGCCGGGCCGAAGATCAGGGCCTTCGGCGCGACCGCCTTGATCGCGCTCGCATAGGCGACGTTGTTGTCGATGATCTGCTGGTAGGTCAGCGGCTTGGGGCAAATCCTGGCATGGGTGCTGAACCAGAGGTCCGGCTCGTTGTCGAGCGAATACCAGACAGGGGTTTTGGGGGACTTGACGCTCTCGATGTGGCGGACCAGTTCGTCTTGATAGACGGCTTTGTCGCCTGTGTTCGGCGGAAACTCGAAATTGCCGTCCGGCTTTCGGGGATAGGACCTGAGAAACCTCGTTTCCAAATAGTTGGGGGTGTTCGCGACGTCGCCGTCACCGCGTTTGTCCGCGCTCACGTAGCCGAGGGTCGGCACCGTAAGGAGCACCGTGGCGCCGCGATTCTGAGCGGCTTTCATGAAAGTCTTCAGCGTCCAAGCGGGCTCGTAAGAGGAACCCATATAGTTGTCGTTTTGGTGCCGGAAGTCGTTGCCCGCGTTGCTGGCATTGGTCTCCCAGTTGTAGGCGGACATCCGGTTGCCGCCCTGGCGCGCGAACGGGATGGCGATCTTGAAACCCTCCCATTCAGGGTAGTTCACGCCATAGATATAGGGCGAGATGGCCGTTTTTTGGGTTGCGTCGATGGTGACGGCCAATGGAGTCTGAGAAAGGACCGCAGGGGCAAGGAGGAGAGTCAGGATCATTGAAGTGCCTCACCTCATTGAGCCATATCGGGCAGTGGATTCGCCTGTCGGGGCGTATCGGCATCCCGGCAATTGTGCGAGTCTTGACGCCAGAAAGCCAAGGAAATTGCCTGGACCGAGGCTTTTGGGCGCATACTAATTGCAGCTTGGCCACGCGGCTGGAGCGACGCTTGTCTTGTGAGATCGCTATTGGGTGATCGGAGCGCCGATCCGCGCAAGTTGCGCTCGCGTCGCCGGTTCTGATTGGAGGAACGGATATGGTGTTTTGTATTAGGTCGCTTGCGGCATGCGCTTTGGCTGCAGCACTCGTTGGTTCAGCTTCGGCAGATGTCATTCTCAGCCAGCCGGATTTCAGCGACTTCGGTTTCTATTCGCTTTCGGCGCCGGGCGATGGCATCAGCGAGCGTCAGGCAGAGAGCTTTGTCCTCACGCAGACGATGGTGCTGACGTCCGCCGGTTGGTGGGGCTACTCCGACAACTTCACGGTTTCGGACCTCAGCAACCAGAGCGCGTGGCGCATCCAAATCTTCGATGGCACCGCCAGCGCGGTGGGAGGGTCGGTGTTCGACGGCTCCGTGGCCATCGGCAACACCGGGGCGACCGACACGGGCTCCACGAGCATCACCGGCACACCGATTTATCAGCAGTCGGCGGGCCTGCCTGCCGTGCAGCTTGGCCCGGGCACCTATTGGATTTCCATCAGCGCCGACTTCATCGATGCCCAAGGCAGCTATTGGAACTGGTGCATCACGACCTCGACCTACGACAACACTTCGGCTTTTGAAGAGAACGTGAACTCAGGCGTTTGGCATGTGGCGTTCGACGATTTGGCGATTCAGCTCGAGGGACGCCCCGTTCCTGAGCCGGCCTCTTGGCTGGCGCTAGGGGGGTTGGCTCTGCTGGCCGTCAAGCGGCGCAAGTAACTGGCCGGCGGGCAACAAGATGTGGGCCGTAGCCTTCTGGCTGCGGCCCATTTAACCTTTGGGCGGCCGCCACCCCACAGGCGGTTCACTGCGTTCACCGACCTCTCCCCCACGGGGGCGAAGGGGTCTCCGGAGCTACGCCCTTCTTGTGTTGCGTCTTCGGACCTACAGCTTGTAGCGGATCAGGGTGACGCTGTAGCCGTCCACGGTGATCTGCCCATCCAGAGGCTGTGCTACACGCTGGACGAAATCCACTTTACGCGGCTTGCCGGGATCGTTGTAGGCCATCGGGTCGCTGTTCGTCATCACCCACTGTGTTCCTCCGGTGGTCTTGAGAACCCCTTTGATCTTCAGCGGGAACGTGACCTTGTCGGGCATCGGGTTGACGATGGCGAGCGTAAAGGCCTTGCGGTCCGAAGTGAACGCCGCCGAGACGTCGAGCGGATCGGGCGCGCCGCCCACCTCGACCGGGATCGTCCCAAAGTGCTGGCGATAGAGCTGGAGGACAAGCCCGGTGGTCTCCATTTCGGCATCGGTCTGGGTGGTCTTTATCGCGCCGATGACGTTCACCGTCTGGGCATACATCGCCATGAAGATTGCGTCGGTGTTGCGGAAGAACTCATGTAGGCCCTTGGCGATGCCCATGCCGTCCTTCCAAAAATACCGCGTGCCCAATTCGCCGAAGACGTGGGGGCCGTACCAGTAGTTCCACTCATCCATGGCGATCTGGACCTTTTTGCCTTTCATCGCGGGGATGGTCTTCATCAGCTCGCGGTGGTTGTTGGCCTTGCGCCGGATCTGCTCGGCGATCTGGCCGACGTGCCCAAAAACGCTGGGGCGCTCCTGGCAATAGAAGTGCTCGCTGATGAGGTCGATGTTATCGGCGCAGTTCGTGAACATCCCTCGCGTCCAGTCCCAGTTGTTCTCGCCCACGGCGATGACCTTAATCGAAGGGTCTACCTTTCGCATGGCCTGCACATATTGGTTGTGCCGCTTGGTGTATTCGTCGAGAGTCACGTGGCCAAGCTGCCAGTCGCCATACATCTCGTTGCCGATCCCCCACCACTTCACGTTGAATGGTTTCGGGTGGCCGTTCGCGGCGCGCTGTTTGCCCATGGGCGAGCTTGCCGGCGCGTTGCAGTAGGCGAGCTGCTCGGTGGCCCATTCCAACTTGCCGAGGCCCGTGTTCACCACCACCTCGGGCTCGGTGCCGATCTCCTTGCAAAAGTCGATGAACTCGTGCAGGCCAAAGTCGTTAGAATCGATGCCTTGCCAGGCCGGGTTCTTGCGGGTGGGGCGCTTGTCGCGATCGCCGAGGCCGTCGCGCCAGTTGTAGCCGCTGACGAAATTGCCTCCCGGCCAGCGATAGACGGGGGAGTTGAGGTCCTTCAGGAGCTTGAGGGTGTCCTTTCGCATCCCGCGGACGTTGTCGGCGGGCATGAGGGAGACAGGACCGATCGAGACCACGTCGCCGGTGGCTTTCAGCTCAAGAGTCGCGTCCTTCATGCTTGTTTTGGCCCGAAACTCGAAGGGCACTTTTCGCCACGCCTGGGTTCGCGGAGAGATCGCCTGTGGGTCTTTCGGCTTTTGAGGCTCGATCTTGAACTTGTGGGATTGGCCGCCAAGAGAAACGCTGACGGTCGATTGCCCGGCTCCCGGCCGAACCCACAGGTAGCCTACGTACTTCTGACCGGACGTGAGCGCCAGTCCGGATTGGCTTAGGGTTGTGGATGTTTCACCCCCAACGAGTCCAATGGAATGCTCGCCGGAAAGCGGGTCGATCGTGTCGAGGGTGAAGCCGTTGCCAGACGACTTCCAGGGCGAGTCCTTGGAACTCGGCGCATAGAAGAACTTCCGATCCTGAAGCATCTCCGCCCATATGCCGCCGTAGATGCACCGCCCCAGGTGCTCGATGAACTGGCCGTAGATGTATTTCGAAATGGGGTCCTTGGTCTTGCTGAGATCGATCGTGGCTTCGGGTTTCATTTCTTTGGTTTTGAGGAGCTCCAAGCTCAGGTCGTCGAACCAGGCTTTGCCTTTGGCGGTGCCGTAGTAGCCGACGAGGCAATTGACGAGCAGGCTGTCGTCTGCGCCGGTGTCCAGATCCATCTGAACCTTGGTCCAGTCGTTGGTCCCGGTCAGGGCAGAGGTGTGTTCGGGGCGGCCGTGCAGGTTGATGAGGGCGCCTTGGCCCGTCAGTTTCGCGATCCCATCGGTCTTGATCCAGGCCGTGAGCCGATAGGTCGAGAAGGGGCGAACCGTGGCCGAGGTCTGCCAGCCGCCATCCACTCCGGCATCACTCTCCACCATCGCGCAGAGGCCCCCGCCCCTACCGCCGTCGACGATGGCGTACCTCGCCTGGCCTCCCCAGCCTTGGGTCCGCCAAGCCGCGGGTCCGCCGTTCTGGGCTATCCGTTCGAATCCCGGGTTACTGAAGGGATTGGGGGTCTGAGGGCTCGGGGCCAGGGCCGGCATCGCAAGAAGCAAGATCGCAGAAGCTAGCATCAGGGCCAGTTTACGTGATTGCTCCTGTGTTGGGGGTATGGGAGGACCGTGATGCCTCCGCCCCTTCTGAGGTGGAGGCTTTGGCTCGGATGCCGGGGCTGATGATCGTGTGAGGACCCGATTCAGAGAATAGGCGCCTCCACTCCAGAAGGAGCGGAGGCATTTCACTTCGGGACCCTAACTCTCGCAAACCTAAAGTCGAATGCGAAGTTCCGGCCCTAACCCCCGCAATCTTGCTTGCCGAAGACTGATGTGGGGATGAATCGCGGAATTCAAGCTACTGCCAACGGAATGCTCGCCATGCAGCGCATGATGGACTCGGTCGCCAACAACCTGGCGAACGCCTCCACCACGGGCTACAAGCGCGACGTCTTGGTGTTCAACGACTCGTTCTGGCAGGCCGTCTACGGCGGCAAGAACGACAGCTTGATCGGCGCGGTGAGCGCCGGGCCGGACGCCCCCTATCAGGCGACGAGCTTTGAAGTGGGATCCATGAGGAGCACAGGGAGTCCGCTGGATATCGCGCTCTCCCGGCCCAACCAAATGTTCGCCGTTAGGGCGCCTTCTGGGGTGCTCTATAGCCGAAACGGCAGCTTCCACGTGGACAACCAGGGCGTCCTGGTGAACGTCGACGGTCTTCCGGTACTCGACGAGAGCAAGAACCCGATCCAATTGCCGCCCGGGCAGGTGCAGATCGAGCCGAACGGCACGATCCTGTCGGGTGGACAGGAGGCCGCAAAGCTCGGGATCTACGAGGGGGCGTTCGAGAAGGCAGGTTCAAACCTCTATTCCGGCGCCAGCGTGAAACCCGTGTCTGAGCCCGACCTGCACTGGAAGACGCTGGAAGACTCCAATGTCAACACCATCGAAGCGATGATCGAGATGATCACGCTGGGCCGCTCGTTCGAGATGGCCCAAAAGTCCATTCAGTCTCAGGATGAGCAGACCCAAAAACTGATCGAAAGCCTTCAAAACCGCTAACGCAGCCGGACCCATGAGACGGAGTCTCAGGGGGGTTGATCGAGGGACAGGGAAGAGAGAACCTTCGAGCGGTCGGAAGAGGCGCCAGAGCCGAGGCATCGGCAGGCACTCGCGGCACCCGTTATGGAATGCCGAGAGCAAGCTGCAGGATGCCAGGCAGCAAGGAGAACCGACACAAAATGATGCGAGCCCTGTCCACAGCCGGCACCGGCATGGTGTGCCAGCAGCTGAATCTCGACACCATCGCCAACAACCTGGCAAACGTCAACACCAACGCTTTCAAGGGTCAGCGCGCCGAGTTTCAGGACCTGATGTACGAGTCCTACCGGGCGAGCGGCGCCCAGGGCGCGGGCTCAACGAGACAGCCACTCGCCGTCCAGGTAGGCCTCGGGTCCAAGTTCGCGGCGACAGCCTCGTTGCTCGGCCAGGGGACCCTTCAGCCGACAGGCGGCACCTACGACTTGGCGATCCAGGGCGAAGGCTACTTTCAGATTGAGAAGCCTAACGGCCAGATCGCCTACACCCGCGATGGCTCGTTCTCGCTCGATGCGGATGGCAACGTCGTGACCTCCAACGGCTACAAGCTGTCCCCGGCGATCAACGTTCCGCGGGGGGCCACGGCAGTTTCGGTCTCTCCGAGCGGCGTCGTTTCGGCCCTGCTCCCCGGCAACAACGAGACTCAGCCGGTGAGTGAAATCAAGCTTGCCGTCTTTCCCAATCCTGGCGGCCTGACGCGTGTGGGCGAGAACCTCTACGAAGCCGGCGGCGGAAGCGGCACGGCGACCGAGGTCACCCCCGGAGACGAGGGTTCCGGCACGCTCGCCCAAGGCTTTGTCGAAGGCTCGAACGTGCAGATCGTCGAGGAGATGGTGAAGATGATCCTCGCGCAACGTGCTTATGAGATCAACTCGAAAGCCGTGCAGACCAGCGATGAAATGCTCGGCATCCTCAACAACCTTAAGCGGTAGCTCCTCATGATCACGATCACGGCCACCCTGCTCCTCTTGGCTCCGCCCTCGATCACGGTTCGCGTGGTGGGCGAGGGGTACCTGCGCTTCGGGCTCGAAGGGCGCATCGTCTACGCCAAGTCAGCGAGGCTCGACTTCGTCGAGGGCCGCGTGGTCGGCCCGCGAGGTGCGGCATTGCTGCCCTCCATGTCCGTCGCCAAGGATGCGATCCGGGTGGAGGTGGACCCGGCCGGAACCGTGACCTTCTACCAGGCTTCCGGTTCGCAGCGCGCAGGCCGAATCACGCTTGCCGGTTTTGCGGACTCCGCCTCGCTCACGCGCCAGGAGCCCTACTACATCGCGCAGACCCGTCCGAAGATTGCGTTTCCAGGCGAGGGCGGCCTTGGCTCACTGGAGACCGAGGGCATGGTTCGGGTGGCCGCAGAGCCTTCTGCCGCCACTTCTATCCAGAGCCCGACGCCAACTCACAGACAGGGCGTGGAGGGGCTTAGGCTCACGATCCCCGCGAGCGTGGAGATCGATGCCAATCGCCTGAGCCTGGGCGGCCTCGCAAAGATCGAGGGTGGCGACTTGCAGGCCCTGTCCTCAATCGATTTTGGCCCAATGCCCCCCGTTGGCGGTGTGATGCGGCTTGCCCGCGATCGCGTGGCCGCCAAGCTCAAGGAAGCTGGAATCAAGGCAAGCGACTTCGGACTGGACATGCCCGACAGTGTGGAAGTGCGCCGCAAGGGCCAGCGCATTGAGCACGTCAAGTTCGTCGAAGAAGCAATCCGCTCAGCGGAAGCGTCCTTCGGCAATCCCGGCGCTTGGGCGAGCCCGGATGCGGGTCCCGATTTCATAGGCCCGATCGGCGCTTTCGAGCTCAAAGCCGAATCCATCCGGCCCATTCCGGGCGGCGCGATTGCGACGGTTTCCGTATCCGTTGGCGGCAGGCGCCTCAACTCGCGAACTGTCAACCTGACGACCAGCCTCCCGCTGGTCGAGGGCGCCAAATCGGGCTCGCCGATCAAGGTTGTGTTTCGCCTCAACGGCATCTTGGCCGAAGTCGATGGCAGGGCCAAAGCGTCCGGCTACGTCGGACAGACCATCGAAGTTCTCGTTTCTCTCAATCCCGGCAGCCCGCCGACCAGCCATCTGGGAAAGATCGTGGCGCCTGGGAAGGTGGAGGTCAAGCTATGAAAAGACCCTCTTTGCTCTTGATTATCGCCGTGTCGGCGTGCGCACACGCGCAATCGACCGACCTCAACCCAGGCTCGCTGTGGCCGACGAAATACGTGAACCCGCTTCTGGACCGTACCGCAAGGACGGAGGGAGACATCATCACGATCCTCATCAGCGAGTCGTCGGTCGCCTCCTATGCGGCCTCGACCAAGGCCGAGAAGGGAGACTCCACGGAGGTGGACCAGCCGATCGGAAAGCTGCTCGGCAGCCTGTTCACTTCCTTCAAGACCGGCGCATCTTCGACCGTGGACGGCAAGGGCGCGACGTCTCAGACCGGGAGACTGGTGGCGCGCATGACGGCTATCGTCAAGAAGGTCCTTCCCAACGGCAATCTGGTGATCGAGGGCACCCGGTCGGTGCAGATCAACAAGGAAGTCCAGACTTTCCGCGTCAGCGGTGTGATCCGCCGTGACGACATCCGCAGCGACAACACCGTGCTCAGCGAGAGCATTGCCGAGGCCGCGATCACGGCTGACGGCAAAGGCATGATCAGCGAGCGCACGCGCAGGGGCATTCTCACCCGTCTGCTCGACTGGCTGTTTTAGGGGTGAACCATCATGAAAGCTCTTTCTCTCATTATCGCTCTCTCCTTTGCTGGGTCCGTTTGCAGCCAGGGGCCGGCCAACCCGCCCAAATCTCCTGATCAGGCGAAAGCAACGGCCACGAACAAGCCCGGGGGCCCGGCTTCGGCCGATCCAAAAGCTCCTGCAGACAAGAATCAAGAAGACCCGCAGGCGGCTTACGATCGCGCGGCGATCAAGGCTTACGAGGACCTGATCAAGAAGATCAAGGCCACCGAAGAGACCGGCATCGAGGTGCGCATCAAGGACATCGCGCGCTTCCGGGGTGTGCGTGGCAACCAGCTTCTGGGCTATGGCCTTGTTGTTGGCCTGGACGGTTCGGGCGACACCAAGAACACGCCGTTTACCCAGACACTCCTCGCCAACGCGATGAAGTTTGCCGGCACGGTCGTGGACCCAACCCAGCTCAAAGTGAAGAACGTCGCCGTGGTGGCGATCACCGCCGAGCTTCCTGCATTTTCGATGCCCGGCAACACCATCGACGTGACGGTGCAGTCCATCGGCGACGCAAAGAGCCTGCAAGGTGGAACGCTGCTTCAAAGCCCGCTCTATGGCGCGGCGAAGGACACGGTCTACGCCGTGGCGCAAGGCGCAGTGAGCATCGGCGGCTTCAACGTCGGCACAGGCGGCAACACGGTCCAGAAGAACCACACGCTCGTAGGCCGGATCCCTTCTGGCGCGATCGTGGAGAGCATGGTCCAGACGAAGACCGTGTTCGACGGCAAGATGTTTCTGGAGCTTGACGACGCCGACCTCACGACCGCTCAGCGCATCGTCGAGAAGCTGGCGAAGACGAGCCCCGCGCTTCACGCAACGGCAGTGACCCCTGGCACGATCCAGCTTGACGTCGCGCCCAACATGTCACCGATCCAACTGATGAGCGAGATCGAGCACGTGAAGGTGTTCGCCGACATCCCTGCCGTCGTGGTCATCAACGAGCGCACGGGCACGATCATTGCCGGCGGCAACGTCAAGCTGGGGCCCGCGATGATCGCCAAGGGCAGCTTGAATGTGACGATTTCGACCCAGCTCGAGATCAGCCAGCCGCTTCCGTTCTCGCGCGGCGAGACCGTTGTGGTTCCGCAGACCCAGGTTCAAGGAGGCGAAGACCTGGCGCAGGTGGCACTGGCACCCCCCACGACCACCGTGGCCGATCTTGCGGCGCTTTTCCGAACGCTCAAGCTCTCGGCGACCGACATCATCGCCATCCTTCAGGGCCTGCAGGAGCAGGGCGCCCTGAAAGCGAGGATCAAGATCCAATGAGCAAGACCGAACTCGCCTCACATGTGGCAGGCACCCTCGCGGCGGGCGCTCCGAAGCTTGAGAAGCTCAAGAAGGCGTGCCAGGACCTCGAAGCGGTGTTCGTCAAGGACCTGCTGACGATCATGTCCAAGTCCAACCCCAAGTCGCAATTCGGCGATGCCCCGGGGGCGGAAATCTACGAAGACATGTTCCATCAGGCGGTCGCCGAATCGGCCGCCAAGAAGGGGAGCTTCGGGCTCGGACAGTCTCTGTACCGAACCCTGGCGCCTTCCGTGCTGCGAGCCGCCTCACAGCCACAAGCAACTTCAGACAAAGCATCCATAGACCTGAAAAGGTAACGACCGACATGAAAACACGAGAACTGCAAACCCTTTGGTGGGATTGGCTGGGAACTTCCGAGCGACTGCTTCGGACCCTGCATGAGCAGACAGCCGCTCTCACCCTTCGCGACGTGGCGCGCATTGAGCGCCTTCAGCCCGATCTGGACAGCTTGCTGGACCAGATGCGACAGACCGATGACCGAGCTGCGGCTTGCGCCCGCAAACTGGCCGAAGACTTGGGCACCGAGCCCCAGCTTCGAAGTTTGGTGCGAGCCCTGGAACAGGCCGAAGCGCAGCAGGTACAAGCCCTGGCGAACCGAGTAATGGTCACCGCCCGCAACGTTCAGACGATCCTCGACCGCAATCGCCAGCTTATCGAAAGCGAACTGGCCTATGTGAACGGAACGCTGACCCTGGTGGCCAAAGTCGCCTCGGAGAACAAGTCTGCCTACACGCGTCAGCCGATCCGCGCCGCTGTCGTCGTCGACGCCGCCGCCTAATACCCAGGAGCCACCCATGCCCAGTGCATTTCACGGAATAGATTCGATCAGCCGGGCTTTGCAGGCCTTCCAAAGGGGCCTTGAGACTGCCGGACATAACCTCTCGAACGTCAACACGAAGGGCTACACGCGACAGGTTGTGGACTATGTGCCAACCATGCCGACGACCTTCATGGGAATCCGCAAGATTGCGCTCGGAACGGGCGTCGGTGTCGCCTCGATCACCCGGGCCCGCGACGCGTTCCTTGCCGATCGCATGGCGCGCGTGCAAGGGGACGCCGGCCACTTCCAGGCCAAAGCCAACTCGCTTGGAATGGTCGAAGAGGTCTTTGGGACGGCCACAGGCAACATCCTAGTGACCCGCCTAGGGACCTTCTTCAATGGCTGGTCTTCACTCGCGTCGAATCCCAGCGATGAAACCGCGCGGATGGAAGTGCAAACCTCCGGCGACGCGCTTGGGGCGGCCGTCCGGCAGAAGTACACGGACCTCAAGGCCGCAAAGGAGAACGTCCATGGACAGGTGGCCCAGACCCTGCAGCGCATTCAGGAGCTGGCCGACAGCATCGCCGGCCTGAATAAGTCCATTCGAGCGACCTCGGTCGACGGCACTTCGCCCAACGACCTCTTGGATCATCGAGACCTGGTGCTCTCCGAACTCAGCAGCCTCGTTTCGGTTCAGATCTTCCCGCAGCAGGACGGGTCCGTGTTCGTTCATGCGGGCTCGATGCCCTTGGTGGATTCCGTCGGTTCCTACAACGTGCCGCAGCAGTACGACGCCGCGAATGGCACTCTGACGGACGGCGTTACAACGTTTCGAGTCCACGGCGGCAAGCTCCAAGGGCTGTTCGAGAGCTGTACCCAGATCACTTCGTACCAGGGCCAACTCGACGCGTTCGCGATCACACTGCGGGATGAAGTCAACTACTTGCATCAATCCGGCATCGGAGCGGATGCATCGACCGGAGTCAACTTCTTCAAGCTTCCGTCGTCGCCGGGCCTATCCGCCGCGGAGTCGTTTGACCTAAGCGACGAAGTGCGGGCGAGCACGGATGCCATCGCGGCAGGAACTTCCGGAGCTTCGGGTGATGGGAGCCTTGCGCTGGCTCTCTCGCAGCTCCGCGACCAGAGTTTCGTGGCCTTGGGCTCAAAGACCGCATCGCAGTATTTGACGGCGATGGTCGCCAACGTGGGGCAGCAGGTTTCCTCAGCCGAAGACACCCTGGCGACCTACCAAGCCGTAAAGACCCAGATCGAGGAACAGATTCAAAGCGTCTCGGGAGTCTCGATCGACGATGAGATGGCGAGCATGGTCCGGCTGCAAAGAAGCTACCAGGCTGCGGCTAAGGCCCTCTCGGTGTTCAACCAAGTAACCGAAGATTTGATTAACATGGTGCGCTAGCTCGCACTTTTGCCAGGGTTTGGATCATGCGTATTAGCACGTCAGGGCAATATGATGCGGTCGTCCGCGACATGACGCTGGCCCAAGAGCAGATGGTGAAAGCTCAAAGGCAGGTGTCTTCGGGCAAGCGTTTCTCCAGGGTCAGTGAAGACTGGGTGGCAGCCGCCGAATCCCTCAGCCTTCGTACCGTCAAGGACGCCATCGGCCAGTACCAGACCAACATTGCCGAGGCCAAAACCGACGTCTCGTTTGCCGAGAGCGCCTTCAGCGACATGGGCGACATCCTCAAGCAAGCCTATACCTTGTCGGTTCAGGCAGCCAACGGGACACTGGATCAATCGGCAAGAGAGAGCATCGCAACCCAGATCGACCAACTGAAGACTCGGCTTGTGGACTTCGGCAACACACGCGGACCGCACAACGACTACCTCTTCGCAGGGCAGAAGACGGACACCAAGCCCTTTGCCGACACCGGCAGCGCCCTCACCTACAGTGGCGACACGGCGACCGTAGACATTGAAATGGCTCCTGGCCAGACGATGGCGAAGACCTTCGTGGCGAACCAGATGTTCACAGACGCCTACAATGCGCTGCAGAACTTCAAGACGAACCTTCAATCTGGAAATACCGGCGCGATCTCGGGGATCGACATCCAGGCCCTCCAGGATTCTCACAAGGCCTTTCGCACGGCGCAGGCGCAGGCAGGCGTGCGGATCGGCGCCCTCGAGGACATCGATTCCCAGCATGGCCGGCGGCTCGATGACCTCTCCGCGCGAATCTCCGAAGTGGAAGACGTGGACATGAGCGAGGCCATCGTTCAGTTTCAGCTTTCTCAAACCGCCTACCAGGCGGCACTTGCGGCTGCCAGCAAGACGTTTGGCCTGAGCCTCGTCGACTTCATCTCCTAACAACGAACCATGCCAGAAATCACCGAAACTCGCTTTGGACGGATCGAATTTCTCGACGAGGATGTCGTGACCTTTGCGGAGGGCCTAGTCGGATTTCCCGACCTGAACACCTTTCTGCTCCTCTCCACCAAAGAGAACAGCCCGTTTCGTTGGCTGCAAAGCCTCGAAGCGCCTGCGATGGCCTTTCTGGTCGTCGATCCCGAGGGTTTCGTGCCAAACTACGCGCCGCCAATCCCGTTTGAGGCTGATCCGGAGTCCGTTTTGGTCTATACGACCGCGACGATCCCGCACGGCAAACCGGAGGAGCTGACCCTCAATTTGGCGGGCCCCATCTTTATTGAGGCGCATTCGCGCCTCGGAAAGCAGTCGGTACTGGATGACGAAGCGTATACTATCAAACACCGCGTCATGGTCCAACCGGAAAGCGCCGAGGAGCGAGCCGCAGCTTAGGGCGATTCCATCGCGCTTTGCAGGTTCGAGGTGATCCCCGGCCGCCTGGAATCGGACCTACGACGCCGGGACAACCAGAGGCCACGGAGGGCGCTGAAGAATGCTCGTATTGACTCGGAAGGTGCACCAGAGCATCGTCATAGGAGACGACATCGAAGTTGTCGTCCTCGAAGTCCGCGGCGAACAGGTGCGGCTCGGGATCAACGCCCCCAAAACGGTCGCCGTGCATCGCAAAGAGATCTTCGAGCAGATCCAGCACGAAAACGTTGCGGCCTCCGAGTCGCGGCCTGAGGACGTTCCCGGTTAGTCGCCTGCCGACTGGGACTGGAGCTCATGTCTCGCACTTCCGGCGATCGTATCGAAATGGCAACGTTGGTCCAGGCCTTGGTTTGCCTTGCCCTTCTCTGGTTTTGGCTCCTCCCACGCCACCACCTGGACGGGAACGCATTCAAGATCCCGGCTCTGATCTGCATCGCCGGACTGGCCTTCATCAACCTTCTTCATGCCATCTTCAAGGTGGTCCGTCTTGGGCCGAAGGCTTGGCTGCCTGGATCCATTGTCGCGCCTGTCTTGCACGTCGTTCTGATGGCTCTCGTCGCGATGCTGGGCACGACGTCGCCCGTGGCGATTCAGCGGCCGGCCGATCCACTCGTGCCGGCGAACCTCTGGCTCGATCCCGCGATTTTGGGTCAGCTCGCGGCTTTGGAGTCCTTGGCACTGGCGCTGGCCGGAACCTGGGCCAACCGCGGAACGAAGCCCAAGGGCGAGGACCGGTAAAATCCAGCCTCCATGCAGATCGTGGTCGGCGCCGACGCCTTTGAGCCCACCTGGCCCTCGAGCGTGGTGTGCATGGGGGTCTTCGACGGGGTGCATCTGGGCCATCAAGAAGTGATCCGGGCCGCCGTGTCCAGCGCACTCGGCCGGGGGCTGCCGAGCGTTGTGGCCACCTTCGACCGACATCCTGCTTCGGTTCTGCGCCCCGAGAGATGTCCTCCCGCCATTGCGTCGCTCGACGCCAACCTTCGCTACATCGAGCGCCTCGGAGCAGACGTGGCCTTGGTGATTCCCTTCACGGCGGATTTCAGCAGGATCGAGCCGGAGCGGTTCCTTGAGGAAGTGCTCGTCGGCAAGCTGCGTGCGAGCCAGATGGTGGTCGGACATGATTTCGCCTTCGGACACGAGAGGCGTGGCACCGCCGAGTGGCTCGCCGGCCAAGTGGAGACCCGCATCATCCAGCCCTTTTTGCACGAAGGCATGCGCGTGAGCAGCTCCCACATCCGCGAGCTGATTGCCGCTGGCGACGTCGAGGCCGCCGGAAGGCTGCTGGGACGGCCGTTTGAGTTGGAGGGAATCGTCGTGGAGGGCGCCAAGGTGGGCAGAACCCTGGGCTATCCAACCGCCAACCTCGCCATCGAAAAAAGACAAGCCATCCCGGACGACGGGGCCTATGGGGGTTTTGCCGTGACCCCGTTCGGAGCTTTTCGTGCGGCGATCAGCATTGGCAACCGGCCGACCTTCAATGGCCAAGCGAGAACCATTGAAGCCTATCTTCTCGACTATCCTGGTGATAGCCTCTACGGGCGCCACGTTCGCTTCGGATTGCTCTCCAGGCTCCATCCGCAAGTCCGGTTCGAAAGCGTTCAGGGCTTGAAGGCTCAGATCGAAGAGGACGTGGCGCTCGTCCGGGGCTGGGAGTTGAGCCATGTCCTTTAGGCAGCGGGTGATCGTTTCCGTGGTCTCGGTGGCCGTTCTGGCCATCGCGGGGTTGCTGGTCTTTGGCCGCGAGCCATCCGATGAGCAACAGATTCGGGAGGCCTTGCGGGACTCCATTCAGGCTGGGAAGGAGGGCCGCCCCGGTGGGATGTTGGAAATCCTGAGCCGGGACTTCAACTACGACGCGATCCCCTATGAGCAGGCCCGCGCGGTGCAGCGATACATCCGGGACGGAAAGCCCGACGTCACCCTCGACAATTGGCGCCCGGAGATCGACGGCGACCTGGCGGTCATCAAGACCGCCGCGACGATCAAGGTCGGCATTCCTTTCAACACCACATTTACCTTTCCCGACTGTACGCTGACCTTTCGGAGGGAGAGGGCCTCGCGGTTTCTGGTGTTTCCAGGCACGAAATGGCGCCTTTGGCGCGCCGACACGAGGAACGCCAACCCCACCGACCTGATCCCCTAAGCACTAACAGGGCCTCCGGCAAGAATCTTCACCCCTGAGTATTCTTTGAGGGTGGATTGCTATGAGATTTGGGTCAACCTCCAGCCTGGGGTCAAGGACTTGGAGTTTGTGGAGGCCGTCAATGTCTATCTCGGCTACCTGAAGGGCATAGGGAAGGTCGAGGCCTATCGGGTCCGTCGGCGCAAGCTTGGGTTTGGGCCGGAATCGCTTGGCGAATGGAACATCACTATCGAGTGCGCCAGTCTCGCGCAACTCGACGAGGCGTTTCTGAGGGTCGCCACCCGTGAGAGCCAGATAGAAACGATGCATGCGGCTGTGTTCAGCAAGGTCTGCGGCTTTAAGTCGGGGCTCTACAGGGACTTTCCGGACGAGGTTCGTGCCCGTTCGCATGGTGGCGCTTAGGGCCGCTGGGTAAAGTCTGGCCATGATCGCACTCCTCTTTCCCGGCCAGGGTTCGCAGGCCGAGGGCATGGGAAAGGAACTCTTCGATGTGAGCGCCGCCGCCCGCGATGTGTTCTCCGAAGCCTCCGAGGCCGTGGGCCGCGACCTTCAGACGCTTTGCTTCACTGCAGACCTTGCCACCCTGTCCCAGACTCAAAACACCCAGATCGCCCTTTACGTGACGAGCATGGCAGCCCATGCAGCGCTCCTTGAGGCGGCCCCCGGGCTTAAGCTCTCCTATTGCGCAGGCCACAGCATCGGCGAATATGCGGCGCTGACGACGGCAGGGATCGTCCCGCTGAGCGAAGGGGCCAAAATGGTCCAGCGACGGGGCGACCTGATGGGCTCAGCCGGATCCGAACGGCCAGGGAAGATGGCGGCGGTCCTTGGGTTGGAGAGGGACGCCGTTCAGACGCTTTGCGAAGACGCATCGGAGGGTTCCAGCATCGCCGTCGTGGCCAACGACAACTGCCCGGGCCAACTCATCATTAGCGGCGACGCGGCGGCCATCGGCCGCGCGGCTGTGCTTGCCGCCGAGCGGAACGTCAAGTTCATGCCCTTGCCGGTCAGCGGCGCTTTCCACAGCCCTCTGATGCAAGCCCCCGCCGAGGCTCTGGGGGCTTTCCTAAGGGCGTTCTCGTTCGCTCCGGCCACTTCAGGCGTTCGCGTGGTCAGCAATGTGTCCGCTGCGCCTGTGGGCGATGAGGCGAGCTGGCCAGAGCTGCTTCAAGCCCAGTTGCTCAATCCAGTTCGTTGGACCGAATCCATGCGGACAATGGTCTCGCTTGGAGTTGACACCTTCATCGAATGCGGCTCGAAGACGGTGTTGTCGGGGTTCGTCAAACGGATCGCGCCGGAGGCCACGCGCCTCAACGTCGGCGACGCCGCATCGCTTCAGGCCACCGTCGAAGCCCTTCTCCAGGGAGCCACAGCATGACACTACAGGACCAAGTCGCCATCGTGACGGGCGCCTCGCGCGGCATCGGACGCGCCATCGCCCTCCGTTTGGCTCAGGAAGGCGCCAAGGTCGCCTGCGTCGCCACCACGCTCGATGGCGCGAGCGCCACGGCCGAGGCTATCCGCGATGCTGGCGGGGCCGCCGAGCCGTTCGCTTGCGATGTTTCCGATGGCCACCAGGTCGACACGCTCTTTGCCGACGTCGTCGAGAAGCTTGGCGGCTGCGCGATTCTCGTCAACAACGCGGGCGTCACGCGCGACACCCTGATCCTTCGCATGAGCGAGGACGATTGGGACCGCGTGCTGTCGGTCAACCTCAAGGGCGCCTTCCTGACGATCCGTGCAGCTTCGAAGCTTATGATGCGCGCTCGCTACGGGCGAATCGTCAACATTTCCAGCATCATCGGGATCGGCGGCGGCAGCGGACAAGCCAACTATGCCGCGGCCAAAGCGGGCCTTATCGGCCTCACCAAGACCGTCGCCAAGGAGTTCGGCAGCCGCAATATCACCTGCAACGCCGTTGCACCCGGATTCATCGAGACCGACATGACCGCCGACCTCCCGACGGAGTTCCGCGACTACGTCGTCAAAAACGCGCCTGCCGGCCGGCTGGGCTCTCCTGATGACGTGGCTTCCGCCGTCGCCTACCTCGCTTCACCTGGCTCAGCGTATGTCACTGGGCAGGTGCTGGTGGTCGACGGAGGACTCACGATGTAGCGCGCGTTGCCAATGGACGCCGGCGGGCCATGCCAGCCGGCGTCCGGCAATCCGCTTGCCGACTGTTCAGTCCCTTGACCTACTTTTGGTTCTTGCGGCTGCGCCTTCGGATCAAGCCGATCGCGCCCGCGACCAACACGCCCACCGTCGCAGGCTCCGGCACAGGGGCGATCTGAGCCTGGCCCTTGCTGCCCGTCGGCCTGAGGTAGCGGCTGTTGCCCGTCGGGTTCGTCGCAGCAGAGTAGTAGATCGTGGCTTGCGCCAGCACGGAGCTGGTCGAGCACTTGAACGCGCCGTGCGAGAAATCAGGAGTCGCGCCACCGTTGGCCACGCCGTCATACAGCGCTTCCCAAATGGCGACCTGAAGGGCCGCACACTTGGAGTTGCTGGTGCCCGCCGCTGCGAAGAACGCCCGGCAGATCTTGCCGGCCATTTCCAGCCCGCCGCCCGCGCCAAACGTGTCCGTGCAGCTTACGTTGAAAGCGCTGCTCCCAACGTTGCGGTCGAGGTCCACGCAAAGCGAATAGAACGTCGTTCCCAGGCCGCAGCCATTCGTAGGGTCCTGGAACTTCAGCTTCCCAGCCGTCACGTTGTCGTTGCTATAGTTGTGGTTCGAGCCGTGGAATGTGACCTTCACGGTCTGGTGCCCGCCCATGCCATCGTAGGTGATGCCCGCCAAGGACGCGGCAGAAAGTGCCGAGATGCCAGCAAGCAAGATGATTGCCTTCTTCATGTCTTCCTCCTTTAGGTTCAAAGGCGGACCTAGATCCGCCATCGGGACGCAACGCCCCCAAAAGAGAAAGAAGCGGAGGCATGGTCTGTGCCATCCGGATCGGCTTGGAATAGAACTGGCAGAGTTCCCGGGCTATTCCTGTCCCACACGGACAGATAACGCACGTAGGCGCCGAGCTGATCTGCTCGGCGCCTACGTGCGTCTGGAGGCTGCGGCTGTGCAGCCTAACGGCTGCTGTTGCCTACTTTCGCTTTCGCCTCGTCGCGGCAAGGAGCCCCAAGCCCAGCACGGCAAATGAAGCGGGCTCTGGAACAGGGGTGATCTGCGCTTGCCCCCGCGAGCCTTGCGGCACGGGCTTCAGTAGCAGGCTGTTGCCGGTCGGGTTGCTGGCCGCCGCGTAATAGGCGGTTGCCTGAGCAAGGATCGACGCGCTCGAGCACTTGAAGGCGCCACTGGAGAAATCCGCGACGCCGCCGTTCGCCACGCCGTCATAGACCGCTTCCCAAACCGCCACCTGCAGTGCGGCGCTGTTGGCGCTGTTGTTGCCGGCGGCTGAAAAGAACGCCCGAGCGATCTTCCCCGCCATCTCGATGCCGCCCCCCATGCCAAAGGTGCTCTGGCAATCCACCGAGAAGAAATTGCCATCGAGATAGTGGTCGAGGTCCACACAGACCGTCTGGAAGCTCGTGCCAAGCCCGCACGCGTTTGTTGGGTCTTCAAACTTCAGCTTGCCTGCCGTTACGTTGCTGTCGTTCCAGGAGTTGTTGGACCCGTTGAACGTGATCTTCACGGTCTGGGTGGCGTAAAGGCCCACGTACTTGATGTCGGCAAAGCCAACGGCGGTGAGGATGGCGGCAAGAGCCGCAACAAAAGTGCCCCTTTTCATAATGGTCTTCCTTTCAATTAGTTCAGCGCCAAGCGGCACTTGATTAATGATTGTCCTCAAGCCTGCAAAGTGTGACAGGGAGCGTCAATTATTCTCTCTGGGAAGCCACGACTGTCAGAATTGCCTGCCCAAGACTGCTCTTCTTCGATGACGACGCCACGGTGAGTTCAGTCCGACGTGCGCTGCAGCCCGCCAGTTGATGGAGGCGCACTACGATCAAGCTGGGCGGCCGCCTAGGCCCGATCGACCTTCTGCCAGGAAAGCTGGAGCACACAGCCGCCGAATTCTTGGCAGTAGTGGACGACGATCTCGTGAGGGCCAGAGGACAGGTCAACAAGCGCTTCGTCCCCGGTCGCGCCATGATGGTTCCAGCGCGAGATGACCTCCTTGCTATCGACGAAAAGGCGAAAGCCGTCGTCGGAGAGGCTGGAGAACTTGTATTTGCCCGCCTCAAAGCGAATCTTCGTTGCGGCAACCAGCGCAAAGTAGCTGGTTCCGGTCCCCGGTGCGGGCTCCTTTCCGTATTCGATGGCCGGCAGCTTGCGCTGAATGCTGGCGAACACGGGTTTGGCTTGGAAGACCCGATTCCAGGCCGCCTCGTCGGCGTAGGCTGAGGCTTCGTTGCGGGGCCATTTGAACCATGCGCAGTACCAAGAGGCGTTGAGGAGCCTGCCCTTCAGGACCTGCGTCTTTGCGCCGCCCTTGAGGGCAACCGAATAGTCGCGGTACTCGCCCGAGTCACTGGAAGACGGCTTCGCGGTGAGCTTGACTGTTCGGCCAGAAGCCTTCATCTCCATCCACACGGGTGCGGTGACGGTGGCTTTGGCGTCGAGCAGGAAAAGCTCGATGGACCCGGAGTCCACTTGTTTCCAGGCCGCCAATCCTCCGCGGAAGTCGCGTGGGGCGAAGTCGGCGAACTGGATCCAATCCCAGCCGGTGGGGCCTTGCGTGTCTCGATAGAAAAACCTTTCCGCATTTCTTACGCCGGCTTTGGATGGGGACCGCATCAACGCGTACACGCGCTCGATCGCCTCTGTCCGATTGAAATCTATCATGCTTTTGAGCTTGTGAGGACGCTCAACCAGAGGCAGGTTTGGGGGCAAAGGAGCTTCATTCTTTTCCTTTCCAAGGGCATCTATGGAATCCCAAAGGCAATCCGCCGAGTTATCCAGGTTGACCGCCCAGCGGCTCCCCTTGATGGTATTGCGAATGATCTCGTGCCCTTGCGAAGGGTTCCTCCGCATCAGATCAGAGTTTGGGCTGCTCCAGAGGTGTATTGCGGTCCCGGCGTTATCTTCGAAGTAGTTGCCCTCGACTCGCGTTCCCTGGCCCTGTTCCAGTGCGAAGCCGTCGAACCTGTTCCGCTGGACCCAGTTCATAAATATGCTCAAACGCATTCGCCGTCGACCAGGAGCCGTCGTTGTAGGCGATCACATTGTCGTTGCAACTGCCGTCGAAGCCGAGGGTTTTGGGGTCGAAGTCGCCACCATTGCGATGATCGGACAGGAAGAACCCGTCGCCGGAATGGGTCAGCGAGTTGCCGACGATGAAGTTCCGATGGGACCCGTTCACCACCACCAGCGCGGCCGAATCGCCTCCCCAACCGCCACCCCAGGGCCGGTTCACGAAGTCGCACTTGTTCCAGGAGGCGACGTTGTCCGAGGACCCGTAGAACCCGATCCCCCAGCCAGAGAGGAACGAAAAGTCGTTGCCGGAGACGTTACACTTCGACGAGTTGACGACCAGCGCGCCGTTTTGCGCCCCCGAACCAGAGCACCTGGCAACCTGAACACCCGAACACCTTTCCACCCAGATCCCCGCGCCGTAGCTTCGCCAAGCTTCCACGTTTCGCAGGTCGAGGAAGATGTTGATCGGCTGCTCGCCGTTCATGATCCTCTGCGAGCGGCTGTAGCCCACGTCGCAGTTTTCGAGCTTGATTCCCCGCGAGTCTTCGACCCGGATGTTCCACCTGTAGCCGCGCACGGTGGCGTTTTTCAGGGTGACGTTCCGCGCGTTCTTGATGAGGATTCCCGTTCCCTCCACCTGGTCGAGCTTGGCCTTGTAGCCGCTCTCCGAGATCAGCCACGCGCCCTTGAAGTCCACGGTGAAGTCGTGGCCTGAGATCTGCACCACGCCGTTCCGGTTGGGGTCTGAGACATTGTAGGTTCCCGATTTGAGGTTGGTAGAGGACTGAATCGCCACGTCGTCCCGCAAGAGCTGGCGGGGACCCTGGGGTGTCAACAGGAAGCCAACGAAAAAGAAGGCGCCGACCATGTTCGGATTATGTCGATTCCTTCGATGGCCGACGCGGGAATCCGCTTCGCAGCGCCAGCAGGAGGACGTTACTTGGTTCGCTCAAGGCAAGCATAGGCGTTGTGCGCGTGGATGGACTCGAAGTTCTCCACCTCGATCCGGTACCACTTGATCCGCTCCTCGGCATTGAAGCGGAGCGCGACCTCGCGCACCACGTCCTCGACGAACCTCGGGGTGTCGTAGGCCTTCTCGGTCACCCACTTCTCGTCGGGCCTCTTGAGGAGCGGGTAAAGCTCGCAGGAGGCGGCGTCTTCGATCTGCCGGATGATCTCTTCAAGCCATATGTGCTTGCGGAATCTGACCTGTGCCGTCACGAGGCCGCGCTGGTTGTGGGCGCCGTAGTCGGCGATCTCCTTGCTGCAAGGGCACAGGGTGGTAATCGGCACCTGCACCTGCATCACGAAGTCCATCTTGCCGTCCTTTTCGGCGATAAACGTGCAGAGGTACTCCATCATGCTGGCCATTCCAGTGACTGGCGCAAGCTTCTCGATGAAGTAGGGGAATGTGACCTCGATATGCGCCTTCTCTGCGTTGAGGCGCTCGCGCAGAGCGTCCAGAATCTCTGGAAGCCTCTTGGCGCTGACCTCGTGGCGGTGCGCGCTGAGCACCTCTATAAAGCGGCTCATGTGAGTGCCCTTGAACTGGTGTGGCAGGTCCACGGTCAGCGTGAAATCGCCGATGGTGTGCTGCGTTTCGTTTTCGCGGTCCATCACGACGATGGGATACTTGACACCCCGAACGCCGACGCGGTCGATGGAAATGTTGCGGGTGTCGTGCGTGCTCTGGATGTCTGCCAGCGGCTTGTGCGTGTCGCTCATGGGTTTACCTTTGGGACTCAGCTTACTACGCCGCCATAACCGACAAGATTCTCTGTCGGTTATTTCTGGTTCCTCGGGGCGGATCGTTCAGGGAACCTGGTGGGGCGTGTCGAGGAGTCTGGCCCACTCCTCAGCAGTATTGGCTCCTGCAAGCGCCGGAGGTTGAATCCCGGCCGAATGAAGCGCGGCCTCCGGGGCCTCGACGACCGGAAATTCCTTCAAGGCGGCCATGAGCGAACGAGTTCCCGACAAAAAAGACTGTCGGAAGATGGCGAAGCAGGAAGCTGGGTATAGGGCGCAAAGCGGCTGAAGCCTGCCCTTCAGGACGGGTGCGAGGGCCTTGCCTTCCTGCCGCAAGCTCCAGAGTTTGCGAAAATCCCCGGCGCTTGCGAGCGGAAGATCGCAGGAGCACACGAAGATCCAGTCGGCTGTTGGCTTAAGCCGTGCCAGAGCGGAGAGTGGGCCCTCGTAGTCCGAGGCGTCTTGCTGAAATGCGTGTCCCTCAAGGGGTTCGCGGCCCAACACCGTCACCTGGCCAAAGGCCTCCGCAAGCTCTCGAGCGAGTCGGACCGCCGCTTGCTCGCCGCCAACGAGGAGCCTGGACTTGTCGGCGCCCATTCTGCGGCTCGCGCCACCGGTGAGGAGTACCGCCTCGACCTCCATGCGCACAAGGTACCTGGGCTACTTGTTTGGGTTCTTCCAGGTGACTTCGAAGTGGCCTTGCAAGACTCTATGTACGCCCAATTGGACTTCTTTGATGTCGAGCTTTCTCACCTGTACGCCACAAACTTCTTGGCTTGGCTCCTCCTCATCGAGCTCGACCGTCGCCGTCTCTTTGGCGCAGGAGATCTCCAAAGTAGGCGCAGGGTCCACCTGTGCGAACCAGATCTTAGCCCTGCCCCCGGCCACCACTAGCGAGCCGCCCAGGTTCAGCCTCACTTCTTGCGGACTCTTGGCAAAGTCGCCCAGCTTGAGCTGATAGGCGAGCAGCATCGGAAGGCCGATCCCTGCGGCCATCATGCCGATCAGATACACCCAGATCTTCGTGCCCATGACGTGTCCTGCGGGAAGTGTCGGTTCCGCTCGGGGCCTTCGCCACGGCGAAGTTGCGGGTTTGCGCGAGAGTCCCCTGTGAGCAGATTGGGGTCACCAGCATCGGGGGCATTAGCCGCCGGGGTACAATCGGCTTCCGCGTCGGGATGTGGCTCAGCTTGGTAGAGCGCTCCTTTCGGGTGGGAGAGGTCGGCAGTTCGAATCTGCCCATCCCGACCAGTACTCTCCTCCCACGTTCCTGCTAAACTCCCAAGCCAATGGGCGACGGTTCGTTGGCGCGTCTATTGGCCTCCATCCTGATCATCGTGGCGAGCGCCTTTTTCGTCGCCGCCGAATACAGCTTGGTGGGTTGCCGCAAGTCCAAGATGGAAGCCTTGGCGAGGCGCGGCAACAAGATGGCCAGGCGCGTGGTTGCTGCGCTGAACGATATGAACCGCCACATCGCTGGCGTTCAGATCTGCATCACGCTCTGCGGCATCGGGGCTGGCTCGGTCGCCGAGCCCTATGTCGCGGGCTTGCTCAACACGGCTCTTGGGGTCGAGGTCGGGCACAGCATCTGGATGACCGCCCTTTCTCTGCTGGTCGTCACCTTCCTCATGGTGGTCATCGGCGAGCTGGTGCCGAAATACGTCGTCTTGCAAAGGACCGATCATCTGGCCCTGGTGGTCGTTCCACCGCTCAGCGTGCTCGTCGCCGCCCTGACACCCCTTATTTGGGTGATCGACCGAAGCGGCGCCGGCATCCTGCGGCTCTTCGGAATTCGAATTGACGAGAAGCGCTCGGAGGCGATTCCCAAAGAGGAGATGCTGCTCTTGCTCAAGGCGCAATCGGCCGAGGGAGTCCTCGAGGACGTCCATGCGAAGATGTTGGCCCGTGCCCTGCAGCTGGACAAACTCGACGCGAAGGACGTCATGGTCCACCGAATGGACATTCGGTGGCTCGACATCTCGCTTGGCCTGGAAGAACTGATCGACGGGCTGTCTCTCGTGCCGAACACGCGGATACCGGTTTGCCGTGGGGACGTGGACGACGTGGCGGGCGTTCTTTACATCCACGACTTTGTCCGGCACCTGAAGGACAAGCCGTTCGTTCTTGAGTCCATCCTTCGCCCCGTGGTGGTGGTGCCCGAGAACCTGACCCTTGACCGGATCGTGGAGCGGATGCAGGCGTCCCACACCCAAATCGTCATCGTGGTGGACGAATACGGCGGCACTGCCGGGTTGGTGACGCTCGAAGACGTGGTCGAGGAGATTTTTGGTGAGATCGAGGACCGCATGGAGTTCGACCGGCCCCCGATCGAGGGCCATGCAGGGGGTCGGCTTTCCGCGCGCTCGGAGGTCCGATACGACGAGTTGATCGAGTGGCTTGGGATCGAGCTTCCGGACGCCCCTCCGACCGATACGCTCGCGCAGATCATGTCCGAGCGGCTGGGGCGTGTGCCTCGCCTTGGCGACACCGCCGACCTGGCCATCGGCGTCATGCGGGTGGAAAACATGGCGAGGCGGCGCATCACGCGCGTGTCGATCCAGCTTAGCGCTGAGACCCGGGGCGCCGTGCACCGCCTGGAGCTCTTTGACGGAAGCTAGGATGCAATGAGCCCATACACGGTCTCGGTGGCGCTTTGCAAGTCGTCGTTGACCACCTGATGGGTGTAGCGGTCGGCGAACCCGAGTTCCCAATTGGCTTTGGCGAGCCTGCGCTGGATCGAAGCCTCGTCATCCCCGCCGCGCGCCCGAATGCGCCGCTCCAACTCCTCCATCGAAGGCGGCAGAATGATGATCGACAGCGCGTCCGGTCGCTGTCGGCGCACCTCGTTCGCCCCTTCCACATCTATCTTGAGCACGGCGATCTTGCCCTCCGATTCCATCCGCTCGGCATCCGTGCGCGGACTGGCGTACCAATCGTCTGCGAACACGTTCATGTACTCGAAGAAATGTCCTGCCTGCGCAAGTTCGAAGAACCGGTTCAGCGAGACGAAGTGATAATCGACGCCGTTTTGCTCGCCCGCTCTTGGTTGGCGGGTGGTGTAGGTCACCACACGGTGAATCCTGGGGTCTCTGGCGATCAGGGCATCGAGGATCGCGTCCTTGCCCACCCCGCTCGGGCCGCTGAGCAGGACCAGGCTGCCCCTCATCGCTCCACCAGCGACACGAGTCTGGCCGCCACCTTCATCGGGTCGTGGCGGACGAAATCAGATTCGCTCATCAGGTCGGAGCTGAGGGTCTTGTAGCCCATCGCACGGATGCGGTCGACGTCCGGGTCCACCAGAAACTGGCCGAACTCGCGGTACTTTTCGATGGCAATGGCGCTGGGCACGCCGGTATTCACGAGCACCGTGTCAAAAGTGCGGAATTCCACATTTGCCTGGATGGCGGTGACGTGCTCGGAGGCCGTAAAGGCGTCGCTCTCGCCGGGCTGGGTCATAACGTTGCAGACGTAGGCCTTCGTCGCTTTCGAATCGCGCAGCGCCTCGGCGATGCCTGGCACCAGGAGATTGGGAATGACCGAGGTGTATACGCTTCCCGGGCCGATGCAGATGAGGTCCGCGTTGTGGATCGCCTCAATCGCGCCGGCATAGGGGTCCACGCGCTCTGGGTCGAGGTAGATGCGCCGAATTCGTTTTCCGAAGCCGACGATCTTGGTCTCACCGCAGACCTCCGTGCCATCCTCCATCACCGCCCGGAGCCTAACGTGCTCCATGGTCGAAGGCACGACGCGGCCACGGATGAGAAGGACGTCGGAGGCGATCTCAATGGCCTTTTCGAAGTCGCCGTGAGCCTGGTCCACCAAGGCGGCTATTAGTAGGTTCCCGATGGAGTGTCCAGAAAGGCTCCCGCTGTCCTTTCCGAAGCGGTGCTGGAAGAGGTCGGTCATGGACTTTTCAGCGTCGGCCAATGCCACCAGACAGTTGCGCATGTCGCCGGGCGGGATGATGCCCTTATCCTTGACCAGCCGTCCGCTGGAGCCGCCATCATCGGTGACGGTGACGATGGCGGTGATGTTGGAGGAGTGGGTCTTCAGGCCGCGAAGCAGCGTGCTGAGTCCTGTGCCGCCTCCCAGAGCGACGATTCGAGGCCCCTGTGCCAGCCTCTGGCGCTGCACATACACGTCCACCATGCCGGTGCCGAAGCCCGTGAGCGTTCGTATCACTTGGAAGATCACCGCGCGCAGCCCGACGTAGCTGCAGTACATGCCCAGAAAGAGCAGCGCACCCCCCATCATGTGGGTCGCAAGTTCGAGCGAATTGGCGGGGACTAGCACCTGGAGGATGCCGCTCGCGCCCCGCTCGAGCCACTCCAAAACGGGGAGGATGACGAGCTTAAAGCTGAGCGCGGCGCCGACAAGGAAGAAGAAGAGCCCCGCCACAAAGAGCGCAACGGCCTTGCGCAGGCCGGCGGTTGGGGCGAAGAGTTTCTTCAGTCGGTGCCGGTTGATCATCGCTGGGTGTCAGTCCTTGTCGCCGTTTTTGCCGTCGCCGAGGAACGACCCGAGCAGACCATTGATGAAGCTGATGAGCAGGCTGCCCACAAACGCCGCCAGGAACTTCTGCATCTCGTCGCCCGCCAGGTGGTAGCCGAGCCCCAGGCTCGCGGCAAACATGAGAACCAGGGCGTTGACGACCAATGAGAACAGCCCGAGGGTCAGGCAGTTGAGGGGGATGGTGAGGAACTTGAGCAGATTGCCGAGAGTGGCGTTGAGGAGCGCAAGCACCGCTACGCCGAGCAGGAACCTGAGGGTGTCATCCGAACTCTTGAGGTCGGTGACGAAGCCGAGTCCCAGGATCCGGCAGAGTTGGGCTGCGCCCCAGACGGAGAGGGCCAGCAAGATCCAGCGCAGCAGCAATCTTCCCATGGAGCCTCCCGGCGCGAAAATCCCGCGCCGCCGATAGGAGATTGTATCCCCAACGGACATGTGCGCTCCGGCGGGTTCGGCCCCGGACGAATGCACTGCTGAGGGGGGGCCGCTCGAAAGAACGTACAATAGCCGCAGAGCCCATGACCATTGCCGAGATCTTTAACAACCTGAATTACGGGCCCGCTCCCGAGGCGGCCGAACTGGCGCAGGCCTGGCTGGAGGCGCACCAAGGATCGTTCGGGATCTATATCGGCGGGGAATTTCGGGCGTCGCACTCCGGAGGGCAGTTCGAGACCGACTGCCCGGCAACGGGAGAACCCTTGGCGAAGATCGCGCTAGGCGGGCCGGAAGACGTCGATGCAGCGGTAAAGGCGGCGCGAGCGGCGCAGCCCAATTGGGAGTCCCTCGGCGGACATGGCAGAGCGAAAGTGCTCTATGCACTGGCACGGCAGGTGCAGAAGCACTCCCGGCTTCTGGCGGTCTTGGAGACCCTCGACAACGGCAAACCCATCCGTGAGACCCGGGATATCGACGTGCCGCTGGTAGCGCGCCACTTCTATCACCATGCGGGCTGGGCGCAGATCTTCGAGACGGAGTTCTCAGGGTACAGGCCTGTGGGCGTTTGCGGCCAGATCATCCCGTGGAACTTCCCGCTCTTAATGCTGGCCTGGAAGATTGCGCCAGCGCTTGCAGCCGGGAACACGGTGGTGCTCAAGCCCGCCGAATTCACGTCGCTCACCGCGCTTTGCTTCGCTGAGCTCTGTGACGCCGCTGGCGTGCCTCCGGGGGTCGTCAACATCGTTACCGGCGAGGGCGAGACGGGACGGCTGATCGTCGAGCACCCTGGAATCGACAAGATCGCGTTCACCGGGAGCACCGAAGTGGGCCGCCTGATCCGCAAGGCGACGGCGGGCACGGGCAAGAAGCTGAGCCTTGAACTCGGCGGCAAGTCGCCGTTCATCGTGTTCGAGGACGCCGATCTCGACAGCGCCGTCGAGGGGCTCGTGGACGCGATCTGGTTCAACCAGGGCCAGGTTTGCTGCGCGGGGTCGCGGCTGCTCGTGCAGGAATCCTGCGCAGAGAGGTTCCTCTCCAAGCTCAAGGACCGGATGGCGACGCTTCGCATGGGCGACCCTTTGGACAAGGCCGTCGACATCGGTGCAATTATCGCTCCGGTGCAGCTTGAGCGGATCGCGGGACTGGTCGAGCAGAGCCGCAACGAGGGAGCGGAGGTCTACCAGGCGCCCTGCGAGATCCCGGCGCGGGGGTGGTTCTACCCGCCGACGCTTCTCTCCAACGTTTCGCCGGCCTCGACCGCCGCGCAGGTAGAGATTTTCGGCCCGGTGCTGGCCGCCATGACCTTCCGCACTCCCGCCGAGGCGGTGGCGCTCGCGAACAACACGGTCTACGGGCTCGCGGCGAGCGTATGGAGTGAAAACCTGAGCCTGGCGCTGGACGTCGCGGGACAGGTGAAGTCTGGGACGGTGTGGGTGAACTCGACGAACCTCTTCGACGCCGCATCTGGTTTTGGCGGCTATCGGGAGAGCGGCTTTGGCCGCGAAGGCGGCAGCGAGGGACTTCTGGAGTATCTGGTTTTCGACCGTTTGGGCTCCTCGCCCCGCAAGCCGGCGCCCAAGCCGTCCAAGCGCGAACCAACCTCGCCTCCCGGCATCGACCGAACCTACAAGCTCTACATCGGTGGCAAGCAGGTGCGGCCTGACCAGGGGTTTTCGCTCGAAGTGGTTGGTTCTTCGGGCAGACGGCTGGGCGAGGTGTCTCGCGCCAACCGCAAGGACGTGCGGAATGCCGTCGAAGCGGCGAGGAACGCGCAGCCAGGCTGGGCGGCCCAGACCGGCCATGCGCGGGCGCAAGTTCTTTATTACTTGGCAGAAAACCTCTCGGCGCGCGGCGCCCAGTTTGCCGAGCTGTTGGCGGCGATGTCGGGTTCAGGGTTCGCCGATGGGGAACGAGAGGTCGGGCTTTGTGTGGAGCGGCTGTTCGAGTGCGCGGCCTGGGCGGACAAGTACGACGGGCGCGTGCACGGGACGGCCTTCCGGGGGATCACCTACACCCTGAACGAACCGGTCGGCGTGATCGCGGCAACCTGCCCCGATGGTCCGGGGCTCCTGCCCTTGGTCGCCACCCTGGGAGTCTGCATGGCGATGGGCAACGCCTGCGTGGTGGCCCCGAGTGAGACGACGCCGCTGGCGGCGGCGGAGTTCATCCAGGTGCTCGAGACCTCGGACGTACCTGCCGGGGTCGTCAACTTGCTGACGGGACTTCAGTCGGAGCTTCGAAAGACGCTGGCCGAGCATGACGGCGTGGATGCGATGTGGCATTTCGGCGACGCTGAAGGGGGCCGGCAAGTCGAACTGCTATCGGTAGGCAACCTTAAGCAGACTTGGCTCGGGCCCTCAAAGTCCCACGACTGGAGCGAGCGGCCCTGGTCGGCCAGCAAGGAATTCCTCCGCCACGCCACTCAGGTGAAAAACGTTTGGGCACCTTTGGGCGAATAGGGCTCCTTGAGCCGTGCAATGGTGAAGTCACGGTGGGTACCCAGGCCGTTCAGGTACAAGAAAGCTTGATGACGATCTCCTCGAAAAACATCGCCGCCCGTGACCGACTCATTGTTGCCCTCGACCTGCCGACACCGGAAGAAAACTGGAGGCTCGTCGAGTCTCTCGGCGATGAGGCAGCCTTCTATAAGGTTGGGTGGCGGCTCTTCCTCTGCTCGGGCTTCGACCTGGTCGATCGGCTCAGAGGTTTGGGCAAGAAGGTGTTTCTCGACCTAAAGATGGACGATATCGGGGAGACGATCCAGACGGCGGTGGCGGTCATCGCTGGCCGGGCAGACCTGCTGACCCTTCAAGGCGGGGCCGCGACACTCCGTGCCGCGAGGGCCGGCGTGGGGGCTGCGCCCGGGCCAAAACTCCTCTCGGTCACGTTCCTTTCCAGCATGAACGCGCAAGACCTCTCGGACGTGTACGGCGTCGTCACTCGGGGGGAGCAGGCGTTCGATTTCGATGCCTTTCTGCTTCACCGGGCCTCGATGGCGATGGAAGCGGGCGCGGACGGCTTGATCGCATCGGGCGGCAGCATCGGCCTTTTGCGTGAGAAGCTAGGCGAGCGACCGCTGATTGTGACGCCGGGAATCCGGCCTACGGGATCCTCCACCGATGAACACAAACGAAGCCTTACCCCGGCCGAGGCCATCAAGATGGGCGCGGACCACCTAGTCGTGGGAAGGCCGATACGATCGGCGGCCGATCCGCTGGGTGCCGCGCGGCAGATTCTTGAAGAGATCGAAGGCGCCATAGGATAGGGCGGTTCGTGGCGCGTGGTGCGTAGGTTCGTGGCTCGTGAGCTCTGATCCGTGGCTCCGAGTGGGTCCATAGCCGCCGGTTCCGTGCCGGAGCAGTAGGGGACTTCTCGCAAAGCCGCCAAAGCGTAAAGGACCGCCAAGGTGATGAGTTCGTGGACCGTGGTGCGCGGTGCGTGAATCGTGGCTCCGAGAACCACCTCTCCCGACTTGGAGAGGTCGGTGGACGCATTGAACCGGATGAGGGCACGGAGTGTGGTCCGAGGTTCGAGGTTCGAAGTTTCTGGGCCAGTTCCCTTAGGCCCTTTGTCCCTTGGTCCCTCAGTCCCTCAATCGTTCGCGGCTTTGGCTTTGTCGATGTCCAGGTCCATCGGAATGCGAACGTAGAACGTCGAGCCGACGCCGACCTCGCTCTCGGCCCAAATCTTGCCGAGGTGAACGCTCTCCACGAGGTGCTTGACCAGAAACAGCCCCAAGCCGGTGCCATAGATCTTGCGGTTGTCCTCGTTGTGGACCCTGTGGAATTGGTCGAAGACCTTGTTCAGGTGGTCCTTGGGAATGCCCATTCCGTGATCTTGCACACTGATCAGCAGATCGTTGCCTTGCTTCTCAGATTTCACCCGAATCGTGCCCCCATTCGGCGAGTACTTGATGGCGTTGCTTAGCAGGTTGGTGATGACCTGGTCGAACTTGTCTTCGTCGGCGGTGACAAAGCGAATGCTCTGGTCCGCCTCGAGCGTTAGCCGGTGCTTCGGCGCTGCCTGCCGCTGAATGCGAACGGCCTTGTCGAGGAGCTTGTTGATCTCGACTTGCGTGTAGTTCGGCTTCAGGCTCTGATTCGATTCGATTCGCGCGGTGTTCAGGAGGTCGTTGATGAGCCGGGTCAGGCGGTCGCACTCCTGATCGATGATCATATAGAACTCTCGCCGCTCGTCCAGCGTGAAGGTCTCGTCCATCAGCAGTGTACTGACGAAGCCCTTGATCGCCGTGAGCGGCGTCCTCAGCTCGTGTGAGGCCATGGCCACGAACGAGCTCTTCATGCGCTCAACGTTCTTGACCTCGGTGATGTCGCTAAGGATCGCCACAACGCCGAGGTCCTTGCCCTCGTCGCTGCGAACACGTGCGGCTTGGATCTGATAGACCCGCTCGACCCCGGCGATGCTGACCGAGATCTCCTGCCTAGGAGGCTCTTCACTCTTGAGTGTGGCGTCAATGACGCCGCCGAACCCTTCGAAGTTGATGATGTCTCCGTAGGGCTTCCCGACGACAATCTCTGGCGCCTGGAAGATGGTCCGCGCCGTGGCGTTCATCTGGCTCACCAAGCCTTCCGGTGAGATAAGAACCAGCCCGGCGGTCAGCGATTCGAACGTCTGAAGCAGTTCTTCGCGCTCTTCTACGACTTCGCGGTACAGCTGGAGGTTGGCGATGATGGAACCGACGTTGCGCGCCATGCGCTCTAGGAGCCGGACGTCTTCCTCGATGAACGACTCGCCGTGACGCTTGTTGAAGGCGTGGAGCACGCCGATGGGGGTGCGCTCGACGACCCGGTTCTCTTCATCACGCCGCTCGATGACCAAAGGAACGGTGATGCCATTGTTGACATGCAAGAGGGAAAAGGGATCGTCTTTCGTGCGCGGGTCGGTTGTCGCGTCGTGGAAGATCACAGGCTTGCTGTCGCGAAACACGAGCCCTGCCACGCCGTGTGTGGCGCGTGAACGGAATATCTTGAGCTGGTCCTCTTCGACGCCATAAGCGGGAGGAATGCCGTGCAGTTCACCGGTTTCCCGGTTGTAGAACATGATCACGATTTTCTCCGCTTGAAGAATCATCGCGATGCGCTGGACCAAGCGCTTGAGCGTTGCGTCCGCTTCGCTTAGGGGCGTGGACCCCAGGCCGCCCTCTTCACTCGACGCCGGGGCGGGCTCACCGGTCTTTTTCGGGGCTCGGTCTTCGACTTCGTGTAGCCGAGCTTCCAACTCGTGAATGCGGGCTTGTGCCGCATCGAGTTGCTCGCGGTATTCGTTCGTTTCGGAGGGCATGGAGTTCTCGCTCAAAAGAAATACAATTGTGGCGGGCGCTTCCGCACCCGCAATGCCGATAGACTTTACCAGCAAAGGGGGTCCGACTTCCGGGAGACCGACCCTATTTGGGCCATGCCCGCGAAATCCAAGTCATAATCCGGTCTATGGCTGGGCCCTTGGATCGCTCGCATCAATCGTCTGAGGAGCTGCCCCTGTTCCTGCTGGAGACCGTTCTCTTTCCTTACGCCACTCTGCAGCTTCATATCTTTGAGGCTCGTTACCTTGAAATGGTTCAAGAGTGCCGGGAAACCGGCCGCCCGTTTGGGGTCGTTCTGATTCGAGATGGGCGAGAAGTGGGAGGCTCCGCGGACCCCTACATGGTGGGTACTTCAGCCCGGATCTTGAAGGTCCACGAATACGACGACGGCCGGCTGGACCTTCAGGTACAAGGGGAGGGCCGATTCCGCATCCGCAGCCTGGACGAGTCGCGGCCGTTCTTGGTCGGGCGGGTGGAGCCGGTCGTCGAGGACGATGCCGACGAATCGCCGCGAGGCTATGCGCTGCTCTCCCGCGCCCAGGAGACCTTCCAACTGCTGATCCAGCACCTCTTGTCAAAGCCCAACTACAGCATCGAGGTGGTGTTTCCACAAGATCCCGAGGCGTTCTCGTTTACGATCGCCAATCTGCTCCGGATGGATAACCGAAAGAAGCAGCTCCTGCTGGAGATCACCGACACCACTGAGCGCATCGCCAGCATCCTTCCGCTCCTCGAAAGCCAGCTGGCGGAGGTTCAGGAGGGGGGTAGCCAGCAGGCGCCCGTCACGATCCCAGGGCTCTCGCACGAAACGGATATTCGGCGGCTCTCCTCACATGAAATCCGGGACATGCTTTGCAACAACTGAGGCGAAGGGCGAAGGGTCTGGACCTCTCACCACGAACCACGAACCTACGATCCACGCACCCTAGCTCCTGGCTACTTCACCCGCAATTCCCAGATCCGGACCGTTCGGTCCAGGCCCGCCGAAGCCAAGTTGCGGCCGTCGGCGCTGAAGGCCACCGCCAAAATCGGCCTGATGCTCGCCTCCAGGTGCACTTGCCCAAGGCCCTCGGCGGCATTCCAGAGGCCCACGTTGCCGTCCCGGCTGCCGGTGGCGAACAGCCATCCGTTCGGGTGGAACGCCATGCACTCGATCGGCTTGGTGTGGCCGGTGTAGGTTCGTCTGAGCGCACCGTCAGAAAGGCTGAACACGCGGATCGAAAGGTCGGCGCAGGCCGCAGCGATAAAGGCGTTATCCGGCGAGATCGAAAGCGCGGTAACCGTCGAGAGAATCTGCCCGAAGGTGTGGATGACCGCGCCGGTCTCGGCATCACGGAGCTTGACCGTGGCGTCTGCCGAGCCCGACACGATGTACTTGCCGTCGTCAGACCATTGGACCGCGGTTACCGAGGCGCCGTGATCCTGCTTGCTGAAGATGACCTCGCCCTTACGCGCGTCAGCGACGGTCAGTGCATGGTGGACCGTCCCGGTGGCTAGGCGCTCACCGTTCGGCGAAACCGCCACGCAGGTCGCCCATTCGGCGGCGCTGTTGCGCCAAGACTCGGCGATTCGGTTGCGCAACCGGCAAACCGTAATCATGCTCTCGGCGGTACCGGCGGCGACCAGGCGCTCGTCGGGCAAGGCGCGGATCGTGGAAATCGTGCCCGATTCGAGCTTCACGCGGCGCTCTTGCTCGCCGGTCGCCGGGTTCCACCAAAGGATCTCGTTATCGAACGAGCTGGAGATGAGGGTGGAGGAATCCGGAGAGAAGCAGAGGGCATAGATGGGCGTTCGGTGAACGCCAAGACGGTGGCTCAGGCTCACGGCGACAGGCGCGCGCATACGGCGGCGGCCTGCCACTTCGGTCTGCCCCAGGCCGGCTTTGAGCATGGAATCGTACTCCGTGCGTCGATCAGGATCGATGAGCGTCCGGTAGGCCTCGTTGATTCGGGCCATGATATCCGTGCTGCCTGGTTCAGCGTTGAGATCCGGGTGGTACTTCCGGGCCAGTTTTCTGTATGCGCGGCGCAATGCCAGTACGTCGGCGGAAGCTTCCACCCCTAGCGTATCGTAATAACTTGCCAATGTCGGGGTGCTGCCTTTTGTCGTCGTTGACAACGTCGATTTTGGCATATGGGACCCCGTGATTCATAGCCTTTGGGACGGGGTTTTGCACGAGTTTTTTGTAAATTTGGACGAGGACCCGCGTCTAGTTTGCCGGCGTTGCCGGTTGGCGCTCAAAGAGCGCGTCCTTCAGCTCTCCGGGCTCAAGGGTCTTGACGTTTCCGCCCGCGAAGGCGACGATCGCGCGGCCCTTGGGCGTGACCTTCTTGGCCTTCTCGTCGACCAGAGCCGGGTCCCCGTGCCGGAAGTCCACATTCGGGTTGCCACGCCAGTATTTGGGAGGATCTACAAAGCCGAAATCGTAGCGGCGGCCGTTCCCCCCATCCAACCATGAGGCGAAATAGTAGATGCTGGTGGCGAAGGCGACGGTTCGGGAGGGATCGGCGAGC
This sequence comes from Armatimonadota bacterium, assembly GCA_016223145.1. Taxonomy (NCBI): domain Bacteria; kingdom Bacillati; phylum Armatimonadota; species Armatimonadota bacterium. Next base: position 52,859 of record JACRPN010000009.1, read on the forward strand.
TCGGTGCCTCGCGCGGGGTTCTTGAGGTTCGGAAATCCGGTGTAATCGAGGGTGATGTTGGTGTCGCTTCCTAGGTAGCCCCAGTTGTAGCCGAAGCCCGAGTGGTCGCCGAAATAGGTTGAAGCGTCGTGGGCCATGTCGCGCGCCGCGCGCCCGGAGGTGTAGGGCGCCAGGATGCCCTCTTTGGGATCAAATTCGGAATTCGCCACACCCTTGCCGAACCAGGCCTTGACCTCCTCGCCCTCTTGATACATCGCGATAGGGAAGGTGTCGTCGGCGTCGGCCATGTAAAGGCTGGTGGCGTCGGTGAGCTGCTTCATCGAAAGCGTCGCATTGAAGGTCACGGCGGCGTTCTTGGCCGCGCGCACCGCCGGCATGAAAATGGCCGTCAGGATGGCGATGATCACCATCACGTTAAGCAATTCTATGAGTGTAAATCCCTTTCGCACCAGTGCGCCTCCCACAACGCCGGAATGGTCCGATCAAGATTTTCGGCGCTTAGCCAACGCTCAACTCTGTGAGAATGCGGGTTTTGGGGGGAAGAGGTGCTCGGTGCCAGGTTCTCAGGTGATGGGGTGTCGGGGCCCTAGCGAAGGGCGAGGGATCGCGTATCGCTCGTCGCCCTTCGCGCTTCGCCTCCTTCTTATCTGCGGATCTCTGCCAACAACTCTTGAGTCTTCGCTTCCATAAGCGCCCGATTGCCTCGCGTCTCCACGTTCAGCCTAATCACCGGCTCAGTGTTCGAGCCGCGGAGGTTGAACCGCCAATCTTCGAACGCGACGCTCAAGCCGTCGATCCGGTCAATCTGGCCTCCCGCTGCGAACTTCTCCTCCACTCGCGCCAAGACCGCCGGTACGCTCTCGACCGTCGAATTCACCTCGCCGCTGCAGGGGTAGCGCTCGATCATCTCGCCGACGAGTTCGCTCAGCGACTTGCCAGAGCGCGAAACGAGGTCGGCGATCAGGAGCAGCGGGATCATGCCGCTGTCGCAATACCAGTGATCCCGGAAGTAATGGTGGGCGCTCATTTCGCCGCCATAGATGGCGTTCTCCGCCCTCATCCTTTCCTTGATGAAGGCGTGGCCGCTCTTGCAGACCACCGCCCGCCCGCCCCGCCGCCCCACGATGTCCAGGGTGTTCCAATAGAGCCGCGGGTCGTAGATGATCGTGTTGTTCGGGTCCTTGCTGAGGATCGCGTCCGCCAGAAGCCCGACGATGTAATAGCCTTCGATGAAGTTGCCCTGGCCATCCAGGAAGAAGCAGCGATCGTAGTCGCCATCCCAGGCAACCCCAAAATCGAATGCCGGCGACGCCTCTCTCAAGCGCTTCTCCGTCCTCTCGCGGGCCTCTTCCAAGATCGGGTTTGGTACGCCGTTCGGGAAGTGCCCGTCCGGCTCGAAGAGCATGCGATCTACCTTGAAAGGAAGGTAGGGAAGGAGCGCCTCGAGCGCGATTCCTGCGGCTCCGTTTCCTACGTCCATGAGGATGTTCATGGGCTTGAGAGCCGCCGGGTCCACTAGGCTCATCAAGTGCTTGACAAAGTCCCCGTAGACTCCTTTTTCGATGATTTTCCCGTCTCCCGAGCGCTCCCATCGTCCCTCGTGGGCTCGACGTTCGATCTCAAAAAGGCCCGTGTCGCCGCTGATTGGGCGGCTTTCTTGGCGGACCATCTTCATGCCGTTGTACTGGGGCGGGTTGTGGCTCGCGGTGATCATCACGCCGCCATCGAACCCATAGAAGGCCGTCGCGAAATAGACCATCTCGGTGCCCACCATGCCGAGGTGCGTCACGTCGACTCCAGATTCGTTCAGTCCCCGCGCCATCGCCTGATAGAGATCCGGCCCCGAAAGCCGGATATCGTAGCCGATGCACACACTCTTGGCGCCCGTCTCGTCGGCAAACGCTCTCCCGATTCGGTAGGCGAGATCGGGGTTCAGTTCGTCGGGCACGATGCCGCGGACGTCGTATGCCTTGAAGGCAGGCAGGTATTGGCCCATCTGCGAGGGTGATACCCGATGGCGAGCCATTCGCCGCTGGTACCCTTCTCCCCTATGCCCGCGAAGCTCCTTGGCGCTCACATGCCCACGGCCGGAGGTCTGGACAAGGCCATCCGCAACGGCAAGGCCATCGGCTGCACCGCCGTCCAAGTGTTCACCTCTAGCCCGCAGCAATGGAGGGCCAAAGAGGTCACCGATGAGATGGCCTCCAAGTTCAAGGATGCGCTCAAGGAGACGGGTATCACGTCGGTCGTCAGCCACGACAGCTATCTGGTCAATCTGAGCGCCCTGGACACCGAGATGCAGGCCAAGAGCATCGCAGGGCTCAAGGGCGAGCTTAACCGGTGCGCTGCCTACGGCATTCCCTTCGCGGTGTCCCACATTGGAGCCCACATGGGCCGCGGCATCGAGGAGGGCCTTCGCATCGCGGCAGAAGGGATCGCCGAGGTGCTTGCCGATACGCCGGACTCCGTGACTCTGCTCATGGAGACAACCGCAGGGCAAGGGAGTGTCCTCAACTCGAAGTTTGAGGAGCTTGCCTGGCTGCTCGATGCGCTCAAGGGCCACAAGCGGCTCGGGGTCTGCCTCGACACTTGCCACGTTTTTGTCGCCGGATACGATCTGCGCAATCAGGAAATGTTTGAAGCTACATTTGATCGTTTTGGCAAGGCGGTTGGACTGGACCGGCTCAAAGCGATCCACTGCAACGACAGCAAGAAGGGTCTTGGCTCGCATGCCGACCGCCACGAGCACATCGGCAAAGGGGAAATCGGCGAAGAGGCGTTCCGGCTGCTGGTCAACGACCCGAAGTTTGAGTACGTGCCGATCCTCCTGGAGACTCCGGAAGCGGAAACCATGCACCAGGTGAATCTGGAAGTGCTGATGGGGCTAAGAGAAGCCTGACTACAACCGTCAAAAATAAACTCGAGTTCGATTTTGTCGGTTGTTTGGTCCTTGGATGAACCGCTTCATCCGCTATCCTCTCATCTATGACCGCCGAAATCGTCAGCGTCGGAACCGAGATCCTGATGGGCCAAATCGTGGATACGAACGCCCAGGCCATCGGGAAGCTCTTGCCGGAGCTCGGCATCACGCACCGCTACCGACAGACGGTTGGCGACAACCTGGAGCGCGTGACTTCGGCGCTCAACCTGGCCCTGAGCCGTTCCGATATCGTGTTCACCATCGGCGGTCTCGGCCCGACCCAAGATGACCTCACCCGCGAAGCCATCGCCGAAGCGCTCGGCGATCCCCTGGTCGAAGATTCCAAGATCACCGAACGCCTCAGCAAGCTCTTTGCTTCGCGGGGGCTCACCTGGACGGAATCGCAGCGCCGGCAGGCGATGCGTCCCGGGTGCGCCGAGCCGATCGACAACCCCAATGGGACCGCGCCTGGGCTGGTTTGCCGCATGGGCGGCAAAACGATCTTTGCGTTACCTGGACCCCGAACTGAGTTCATCCCAATGCTCGAAGGGCCGGTGCGTGAGATGCTGAACGGGCTGACGCCGGGGGTCACGATTGTGTCGCGACTTCTGCGCGTCATAGGGCTTGGAGAAAGCCTTGTCGAGCAACGGGTGGCCGAACTGCTGGCGAACGAAAACCCCTCCATCGCGCCCTATGCCCATCCCGGCGAGGTGCACTTGAGGCTGACGGCTTCGGCGCCCAGCGAGGCCGACGCGAATGCGCTCCTCGATCCGTTCGAGGCCAAGGTGAGGGCCATTCTGGGATCGGCAATCTATGCGTCGGGCGATTTGACGATCGAGGGCCACATCCTGAAGCTCCTCTATGCGCGCGGGCAGACGCTGGCGGTCGCAGAAAGCTGTACGGGCGGAGGCCTCGGGGCGCGGCTGACCGGCGTGCCGGGCTCTTCGGCGGTGTTCCTCGGCGGGGTGATCAGTTATGCGAACGAGGTCAAGGAGAGGCTTCTCAGTGTGCATCCCGGCGTACTGCTGGAGAAAGGCGCGGTTTCGGCGGAATGTGCGCGTGAGATGGCGGAAGGCGCCAAAGGACTGATCGGCGCGGACTGGGCGTTGAGCATCACCGGTGTGGCGGGTCCCGGCGGCGGCTCGGAAGCAAAGCCGGTGGGGCTGATCTACATCGGTTGGTCTGGGCCGGACTCGTCTGGGGCGCAGGAGTTCAAGTTTCGGGGGTCGAGAGAGAGCATTCGGATACGAAGCATTCAGTCGGCGCTCGTGCTGCTCAGAGAGAAGCTGGAGGGGCTGTAGTTCTCATGTAAGCGTATAGGTCGTATAGGACCTATTAGTCGTATAGGACCAATACCGATCAGCTCAAAGATCAGCCCCTGTCCAGCGGCGTCATCTCACCCCAGTTGGGGCCCGCCTTCGCGTCCACCTCCACGCGGACGTCCATGGGAAGGGCGTTCTCCATCAAACCGCGGATCGGCTCGATCAGCGCTCGGTCGTCGTGCGGCATTTCAAACAGCAGTTCGTCGTGAACCTGCAGCAGCATCCGGGTCGCTGAGGCGTCGAGGCGTCCGCGCACGTCGACCATGGCCAGCTTGATCATGTCGGCGGCGGTTCCTTGCATGGGGGCGTTCATCGCCTGACGCTCGGCGCCAAGCCGTTCGTTGCGGTTCGCCGCATGAATCTCCGGGAAGTAGCGCCTGCGCCCACAGAGCGTGGTCGTGAACCCTTTCGAGCGCGCCTCGGCGACGATCCCATCCATAAACGCCTTCACACTCGGGAACCTGGAGTAGTAGTTCTCGATCAGCGTTCGCGCCTCGGTGACGGAGAAGTCGCCGCCCAATTGGTTCGCCAGGCCAAAGTCGGTGACGCCATAGAGCACCGCATAGTTGAGCAGCTTCGCGTAGCCCCTTTGGGTCTTGGAGACTTCTTCTCGTCCGGCATCGAACATCACCGAAGCGGTGACGGTGTGCACGTCCTCGCCGGTTTCAAACGCCCGCAGGAGATTCGGATCCTTGCAGTAATGGGCCAGAATTCTTAGCTCGATCTGGGAGTAGTCGAGGGAAACCAACGAAGTGCCTGCTGCCGCCACGAACGCCTTCCTGATCTCGCGCCCGAGGTCCGTCCGGATGGGGATGTTCTGGAGGTTGGGGTCGTTGGAGCTCAGTCGACCAGTGGCGGCAACGGCCTGCGCGTAGGTGGTGTGGATTCTCCCGTCCTGAGCGATCATTCTCGGTAGCGAATCGGCATACGTCGACCTCAGCTTGGAGAGCTCCCTCCAGTTCAGAATCTCCTTGGCGATCGGGTGGTCGATGAACTGGAGGATTTCCGCCCCCGTTGCATATCCCGTTTTCGTCTTCTTTTGTCCAGGAATCTTGAGCTTTTCAAAGAGAACTTCGCCCAACTGTTTTGGGGAGCCGATGTTAAACTCCTCCCCCGCCAGTTCATAGACCCGTGCCGCCGATGCCGCGATCTGGACCTGAAGGCTTCCGGAGAAGTTCTCCAGGAACGGCCTGCTCACCTGGATGCCGAAACTCTCCATTTCAGCAAGAATAGGGGTCAAAGGTTGCTCAATATCGAACAGGACCTTCTCCTGGCTTTCCTTTCGGAGCTGCGACTCCATCGTCGCCCGAAGCCGGTAGAGTGCCACGGCCATCTCCTCAGGTTTGGTTGGTGGGGTCAGGTCGAGGTAGCCCTGCACCAGGTCGCGCAACGCATACGACGACCGCCCGGACTGAAGCACGTACCCCGCAAGCATCGTGTCAAATCCGACCGGTTGGAGGCCAGTCCGAGCCTTCTTGATGAGCGGTTTGGCGTCGTGAACAACCGCTTGGCCGGGCACAGCGCCGAGGAACTCCAGCGCCAAGGGCTCAGGGACACGCGCGACCTCCGCGTCCAACCCGATGAACGCTTCTGCAGCGCCTTCCTCGAACATGCTGGCCTGGGCTGAGGTTGACCCCAAGAACAACGAGTACGGCCGGCCCCCGATCCAGGTCTCCAGGTCTTCCAGGCTCTTTGCGGATCGGTGCGTCGCTTCGATCGCCTCGGAGACGACTTCCACGGGGATGGGTTCGATAGACCCGCCTTCGATGTACGGCGCCAGGACCTGCGGCAAGCGCTTCACGTGGCTGCGCAGCTCGTAATACTCGAGGAACGCCCGCGCCTTCTGAACCTGTTCTTCGGTCACGGCGAACGGCTCGAATCCATAGGCGACCTCCGCCGTGCGGCAGATGGTGGCAAGCCACTTCGACTTCTTGAGCTGCTCGATCACGCCCGGCGCTTCAAGCTTCTTGAGATATTTCGGCTCGGCCTCTTGCAGGCGCTCGATCAGGCTCTCGACCGACCCAAACTGCTGAATCAGGGCCGTCGCACCCTTCTCGCCAATCCCGGGTACGCCGGGGATGTTGTCGCTGGTGTCGCCGACAATGGCCTTCCAATCGGGAAGCTGCTCGGGGGTCACGCCATAGCGGTCCCGCACGGCCGTTGGGTCGTAAGTCACCGTGTCGGTCACCCCAACCCGCGTGGTGAGCACGTGAACACGTTCGTCGACGAGCTGGAGCTGGTCCAGGCCCGATGATGTCGTCGGCCTCATAGCCGGTCACCTCCAGGCAAGGCAGTCCAAGTGCCGCGATGAGATCCCGCGACTCATGAAGCTGCACGACGAGTTCTTCTGGAGTCTCGCGGCGCGTGCCCTTGTACTCCGAATACTCCGCGTGGCGAAAGGTCTTGCCGTGGGCGTCTAGAGCGACGACCAAGGCGTCAGGCTTCAGGTTCTCGAGCACGTAGAAGAGCATGCTGGTGAACCCAAAGAGGGCGTTGGTGGGGCGTCCGTCGCTGGTGGAAAGGAACCGCGTGCCATAGAACGCCCGAAACAACAGGCTATAGCCATCCAGCAGGATCAATCGCCTTTCCGCCATGGGCGATACGTTACCTCCCAGCGGGACCGGGCGCGGGCAAAGAGGCCACGACGGCGGCACCCACGTTCATCTGGTTGGCTTGAATCCGCTGCCCGCCTGAGAAAGCCGGGGTCACGGCGCACTGGTTGACGAGATACAGGTTCTCGACTTTTGTCTGGGCGGCATCGGCCCGGCAATTCCACTTGTGGAGCCCACGCGATTCCTGGATGTACCGCTTCACGATCCGCCAGTTCTCAGGATCCCGCGCTGTAAGGTCGCGCAGATCCATCGGATAGTAGGTGTGGAATGGGCCCACTTCGTCGGTGTTGAACTCCGCGGCCGTGTAGGGCCGCAGGGTTTCGAAGAACGCCGAGGAGCGCCGCAGATAGAACTGCTCGGGCATCCGAACCACAAGGCTCCCGTTGCCGGTCATCTGCCGGAAATACTCCTCGATGGCGGGGATTTCGATCTTTCGAATCGGCCAAAGCTCGGGATCGTCTGCCAGGCTGTGCGAGTGCTGAAGCCGGGTTCGCTTCAACCTGTAGCCAAAATCGTTGAAGCAGGCGATGCCGGGCTGGATGCCGATGTTGAAACCGCTGGCCATGCGCCTGCTGTTCAGCCACTCCAGACCCTTGTCCTCCGGATGAACCAGTCCCCGGCAGAGCATCTTAAAATGGTACGCCTGCGAGAGGGCCACGTAGCCGATCTTGCAGTAGGCAGCCGACCGAAAGCTGTCGGTGGCGATCTGCTTTTCAAGGAGCGCCATCACGTGCGCCGCACGCTCATCTGCCAGCACCTGATCAACTCTCACTCCTTCCGAGGCCATGATCTCATCTGGGGTCAGGCCCACGTGGCTCTGGAGCATTTTCCAGTCCTCCGAGGTCAATCCCTTCACGTCGAACACCATGCCGCAAGCCAAAAACGGGGTTTCGACGGTGTAGCGCAGGCCGCACTTTTCAGCGATCCGGGACTCCACGTCGGTATCGATAAACGTGGAAGCCTCGATCTGGTCGCCCTCGCTGGTCAGAATGCTCTCGATCCGCTTCCCGCTCAATCGAACGTGAAGGCTGTCGAAGGAACCGGTCCGGATGAGGTCGATGCGCCCCGCGTATCGGCTCTCCAGGAACTGCCTCAGGCGCTCATCCGCGTTCACGGGGACCGACGTCCAGCCGATCATCGCAAGCGCCTCACGGAACAGGGCCTGCTGCTGCGGCGTGTGGGTCGTGGTGCCCATGTTGTCGAAGAACCGGAGGTTCGCGCCGGAAGCCGCCGAGACGCCGCCAAGGGGTCCCGCGAAAACCAGGGCCACATGGAAACCGCGATCAGCCGCGGCCATTGCCGTCGTGATGGAGGCCAGTTCGCCGCCGACCACGGCCACGTCATAGGACCGGAACACCCGAGCCATCACGTTCTCCGACCAGTGAAGCGGCACCAGAATGGCCTTGCCCCAGGATTCGACATAGCGGAAGAGCGTCGCTTGCGGGAACCGGGCCTTCACCCGATGGATGAATTCCACGGTCGAAATGAGCCTTTCTTGGCCCCTGTAGCCCCGTTCGCCAAGGTAGCGCCCGATGCGCTGGGCCTCATAGGTGAGGTCGCGTGCGCACACCTCGCTGCCGTTCTGGAAAATCTCGGGGTCGAGCGCCACATCGCTGATGCGGACCGCAACGTTGGGCTCGTATTCCTTCGCGCTGACCTGCGTCTCGATGGTCAGCAGGGCGCCGCCGCAGACAAGCGCAAGCACGAACGCCCCTACAGTAAGGCGCCAATAGGCTCTAGTTCTCGGATACGATGGTCTCACACTCGCTGGTCCAAACAAACCGCAAGGAACTAGTGTTCTTGCACCCGCTATTTGTACCTGTCTTGAAGCCGACCTTGGGGGGCCGTGGCCACACAAACCGGGAGGAAATGCTGGTAAAATTCCATTTCGTCCCGCAGCAACGGAGCGAGAGACTCCGAGGCGGCGAAGGCTGCATGCGGGGCTCGAGGGAGGGGTGATGGTTTACAGGCCCGTTCGCTACGAGCAGATCATGAAGGTCGCCGAGGCCTTTGATGTAAGGGCTCGCCGGATGTTTAACGGTATGGGAATCTATACCGGCGAGAAGATGTTTGCCTTCCTCTATGAGTCGGAAATCGGCCTCAAGCTCTCTCCAGAAGACCAGCAAACGGCGCTTGCCCTGGCCGGCGCAGGCCCCCTCCAGCCTGACCCTGCGATGGAACCGATGCGCGAGTACGTGAAGATGCCGATCGAAGTCCTCGACAACTTCGAGCAGTTCACCTATTGGGTCGAGCGGAGCACCACTTACGTTCGCAAGAAGAACGGCATGGCGTAAGCGGACTCAGGTCCCCCGGCGGTTCCCGTAGAGCTCCACGTGGAGCCTGGGCCCAAACCGAAATCCCTTCTCGACGCACACGGCAGCCACTGCCGCGCCCGCAGTTCGCAATTGGCCGGCCGTCGTCGCCTCCGGCATGAGCAGAATCCTTTCCTTGGCTACTGGGGGAAGCCCAGATAGGACTTGGCCGATCTCAGCCAAGTCTGCCTGAAGGCGTTCGGCTGACACAACGAACTTCAGTTGGCATTCGAATGCGTCCAGAAGTTGTCGCAATGGCTCCCTGTCGGACCGGGTCCGTTCGTGCCGTTCCGTCCATCCCATTCCGGCCTCAGGGCCCGGGGTCGAGTTGGAGAGTTTCGGGCTGATCGACATCAGGTCGCAGTGCAGGTTGCGATAAACGGTGCCGGCGGTCTCGATCGTAACCGTGAAACCACTGGTCCATAACTGCCGGCAGAGTTCCTCGATCGGCTCAAAGAGCATCGGCTCGCCACCGGTCAGCACCACATGCCCGAGCTCGGCCTCTTCCACGCGTCTGGTGATCTCTTCGACCGCCAAAACCTCTCCCTCAGGATTCCAACTGGCGTATTTGGTGTCGCACCAGGAGCACCTTAGGTTGCATCCAGAAACGCGCACGAAAGTTGAGGGCGTTCCCGCCCAGATGCCCTCTCCCTGGATGCTGCGAAAGATCTCGGCGATGCGCAGGCTACCCATGCGCAACCCTTGCCAGAGCCGGGTCGGACAGGCCAACCTCGGCAAAGGCCCTGGAGCGGATGAGACACGCGTCGCAGCGCCCACAAGCCCGCCCGTCGGGGGTGGGGTCATAGCAGGTGAAGGTCAGCGAGTAGTCCACTCCAAGCTCCAGCCCCAAACGGATAATGTCGGGCTTGGCGAGGGAGATCAGCGGCGCGCGGATGTGAAACTCTGCGCCTTCGACGCCAACCTTGGTCGCCACGTTGGCAAGCTGCTCAAAGGCCTGGATGAACTCGGGCCGGCAGTCTGGATAGCCGGAGTAGTCCACAGCGTTGACCCCCAGAAAGATGTCGCTTGCCCCGAGGCTTTCAGCGTAGGCCAAGGCCAGCGCCAGAAGCACGGTGTTGCGCGCCGGCACGTAGGTCGAAGGAATGCCTTGCTCGATCTCCTGGGACGCGCGCCCTTTCGGCACCGGGATGCGCTTGTCCGTCAGGGAAGAGCCCCCGAAAGCGTCGAGCGGCACGGAGATGACCTTGTGGTCCCTGGCGCCGAGCATGCGCACGACGTTCTTCGCGGCCCGGAGCTCCGTGTCGTGCCTCTGCCCATAGGAAACCGTGAGCGCGTGGCATTCGAATCCTTCGCGGAGGGCCACCGCTAGCGTGGTCGAGGAGTCCAGCCCGCCAGACAGCAGAACGACGGCGTGCTTCATAGCATGAAGGTACCCCGCTAGGGAAAGGAGCTTGGGATGAGGGGGATGAGACGGAGAAGGGGAGGAATGGTGAGTCTGTGAGTGGGTGAGCGGGTGAGAAAGTGCGCACGGAGGGCGGGGTTTACCCCGCCTTTTCAGGGTGAGCGGGCCTCAGCCCGCGCCCTGCACGCGCACACCACGCGGCTCAAGCCTGCGCAAGATGGTCCAGTGGGTTATGCCTTCGATGTTTGCCATGCGCAGGCTAAAGCCGCGGCTACTGGGCCAACTTGTCTTGCCAATGGCCATCTGCCTGCGGCCACGGATGCTAGCCTGTCCTGTCGGCGACCATTGCCCTTCCAGCCATCCCCATCACCGACTCATCTCAGAACCGTCCACCGGACCCCAATCGTGAAATCAGGACCGATGCTCGCACCCTCGGGCCAGCGGCTGTTGAAGAGGTCCTTGTCCTCGGTGAAAAACGCCTCGAACGTCTCCGTCTTTGACACGGCCCTCCGCAGGCCGAACGTCACAAGCCTGTGCGTGGCATCCGAACCGCCGACCCCCAGCTTGAGCGCGGAGGCTTCACCCTGCCACTGCACGATCCAGGTGTCCCTCGAATTGGCTTGGTAGGCGAGCCAGAGAGCCTCTTGATGGACGAGGCCGCGCGATTCTGGCAAAGCAGCGGCCTTTCCCTGAACGACCAGCCCAAGCTGCGCGCCGACACCCCACCTGGGACCCCACGCGCCGGCCGTCTGGACGCTGGCGCCGAGATCGAACGCGCCGCTGCCAAGGAGCCTGTCCGGGTCGCCGGTCGGCGCTTTCGCGGCGAGGGTGAAGGTCGAAGACGGGCCAAGCCTCTGCGTTATGCCGATGGAGAGGTCGCCGAGCCCCGAGGCCGACCCATACGACTCCCCGTTCGGGAGCTTGATGGAGCACTGGTTCTGAGGCGTCGCGTCCCTGAGAGCGCTGGTCCAATGCAGGACGTTTCTGTGCCACCAATCGATGATGGGGTCCATGAATCCCGGTCCACGCGAAACCAGCGGCAACTCGACAAACAGCTCTCGAATAGGACTTAGGCCCTGCCGGTATCCAACGCTGAGCCGCACCGTCTCGTAGTCCTCCGTGATCGTCCCGTCGTCGGCGTTCTTCTCAGAGCGCAGGTCATTGGCGATCGCGACGCCGAAACTCCAGGCCCGCTGGCCTTGGCCAAGGGTTGCGATCCTGGGCTGGAGGCGAAGGAACGACAGGGAGAGGGCTCGGTGATTTCGCGTTTCGATCGGGTCGAAACGCTGCGCAAACCCTTGAAACTGAAGGCCCGCAAGGCAAAGAGCGAGGGTAAGGGCACGACGCATGACGAGAAAGTACCCAGGACCCGCTGTAGGAGATGCTATACTCATCGGAAATGAATGAAAAGTATGAAAAGCACGGCGGGCTGTGTGGCGGGTTTGAATCCTGCTTTTACGGGACGTCCACTCTTGGTGAGCGCGGACAGGTCGTGATCCCTTCCGAGGCGCGTCACGAGCTGGGCCTTGAGGCCGGGGACAAGCTGCTGATCATGCGCCACCCGGTTCACAAGGGCTTGATGGTCTTCAAGCTGGAGGCCGTGCGTGAGTTCCTCGAGGACTTCGGCCGCGCGTTCACCGAACTCGAAAAACTGGAGGCGAATTCATGATTCCCATTTGGACTGGACTTGCGGCATTGGCAGCGGGGGTGGCGCAGAGCCCTACCCTCACCCTCGACGAAGCGATGAAGATCGCGGAAAAGACGGCGTTTGGGGTGAAGATCGCTGAGACCGACCTGGAGAAGTCCCATCAGCGCGTCCGAGAGGCCGAAGCCCAGCGCGGTTTCAAGCTCACCGCCGGCGCAACCTACACGCGTTTCGATAGGGCACTCACCTCGAATTTTGGGGGCGGCGATTCGGTGGTGGTACGAGCCATCGATTCGAAGAACGCCAACCTGGTTCTCAATGTCCCCCTTCTGTTCAGCAAAACGCTGGGTCTGGGGGTCGAGGGCGCCAAGCTGGCGGTGAGGGCGTCGCAGGCTTCGGTGGATGCTTCGAAGAACGAACTTCGGCTCAACGTGCGCCTTGCCTATTACCGCGCCGTCCAGGCCAAGTGGCAGAAGGGCGTCGCTGAGCAGGCTCTTCTGAACTCCAAGCAAAGGCTCGCCAATGCGGAGATCCGCGAGCGCGCCGGAGAGCTTGCCAAGATCGACGTGCTCCGATTCAAGACGGAAGTGGCCCAGCGCGAGGGCGATCTCATCGCCGCGAACAACGGTCTGGACCTTTCCAAAAACGCCCTGAACAACACCCTTGGCAGACCCGTCGAGACCCCCTTTGAGACCGAGGAGATCCCGGGCGTGAAGCCCGCCGTAGCTTCGGAGCTGGATTTGACGGCGCTTGCCCTCAAGAAGCGCCCCGATCTGGATGCGCTTAGGGTCACGACGGCCATTCAAGCCGTGCTCCGAAAGATCGAGAGCCACGGCACGGACCCTTCGCTCAGCCTTACCGTCACACACACGCGCAACATCGACGCCATCGGCTTTGGAAGCACCGATGCGCAGACCAACGGGGTGCTCGCGCTTTCCGTTCCCATCGTGGACGCTGGCCTGGCCAAAGCCCGAACACGCCAGGCCGCACAAGCGGAAGAAGCCGCTAAGATACGTGTCCAGCAGGCAGAGCTAGGCGTGGCGCTGGGGGTTCGGCAGGCGGTGACGAGCCTTTCGAACGCGCTGGCGCAACTGGAAACGGCAACCAACCAAGAGGCCCTTGCCGCGGAAACTTATCGCCTCGCCACCGTCCGCTATGAAGCTGGCGAAGGCATCCAGCTTGAGATCATCGACGCGCAGACCCAACTGACGGCGGCCCAGACCGGGCTCGTCGCCGCTCGCTACAACGTGCTCATCGCTTACGCCAATCTTCAGGCCGCCATCGGAATCGACGAAGTTCCCGCGGCTCCCCGTTCTGGAGGAACCCATTGAAAACGATCGCATCACTTAGCTTTGCCATCGCGCTCGCCCTGTGCTCTACCGGATGCGTGAATCGCGATGCCCAGCGGCAAGGCAAGCGCACGGAAGACCTGATTAAGGACCCGACGGTTTCGGTTACCGTGGAGCCCGTATCCGTTCAGTCCCTTTCGGAAACGCTGGAGATCACCGGCGAACTCGCGACTTCGAGCGACACCACCGTGGGATCGAAGGTGGCGGGCCGGCTGGTCAGCGTTTCGGTTCAGGACGGTAGCTCTGTGTCTGCCGGCCAGGTCGTGGCAGAGCTCGACGCCTCTCTTCAGAGGGCGCAAGTTCAGCAGGCGCAGCAGCAGGTGAACGGCGCTCGCTCAGCGCTGAACCAAGCGCTCACCAACGCCAGGATCGCGCCCCAGCGGTCGGCGGCGGCTGTGGCGACCGCAGAGGCCCAGCTTCGTTCGGCGAAGTCCCAGTTGGCCAAGGCCCGCAGTGGCGCGCGAACGGAAGAGATCAGCCAAGCTCAGGCGCAGGTCTCCTCGGCAAAGTCCTCGATGGAGACGGCAAAACGTGATCGCGATAGGGCCCGCACTCTCCATGAGCAGGGCGCCGTCAGCCAGCAGCGGGTCGATGCCGCTGAAAACGCCTATCAGGCCGCCCTCTCGAATTACGAGGCTGCCCTGGAAAACCTTCGCATGAAGCAGAACTGGACGCGGCCCGAGGACCTTTCCGCAGCCGAAGAAGCCGTTCGCCAGGCCGAAGAAGGGCTGCGCAGCGCCCAGGCCCAGAAGAGCTTGGACGCCCTGCTCAAAGACCAGGTGGACCAGGCTCGCGCCAACTTGAAGTCTGCGGAAGCATCGCTCTCAATCGCTCAGCAGAACCTTGCAGACACCCAGATTCGTGCGCCGTTTTCGGGCAAGGTCTTCGGCAAACCCGCTCAGCCCGGTTCGGTGCTGAACCCTGGTTCGCCGGTGTTTCGGCTCGTCGGCAAAGAGGGGCTCTTCTTTGAGGGGAGCGTTGCCGAGAAGAACGTCGGCCAGCTCAACCAGGGCGACACCGTCGCCGTCACGCTGGACGCCGTGGGCTCGGCGAGCATCACCGGACATATCGTCAGCGTCAGTGCCACCTCACAGGAGGTCGCACGCGTGTTCCGGGTGCGGGTCAGCATCGACGGAGCGCCCGACGCAGCCAAGCCGGGGATGTTCGCGAGGGGCATCGTAAGCCTCAAGACCATCGAGGGCGCTTCGGTGGTGCCCAGTTCGGCGGTCATCTCTGAGGGCGCCGACAGCTATGTCTTTACGGCTGAGAACAACGTCGCCAAGAAGGTCAAGGTGACGCTCGGGCTCAAGACCGACGGCATGGTCCAGGTTACCGGCGTTCCCTCGGGGACCAAGGTCGTCGTGGAAGGCGCCGTGGGCCTGACGGACGGCAAGAAGCTCAAGGTCCAAGAACCCGCCAAGGAGACGGCTTCGGGAAACGAGGCCTCGCTGCCTTGATTTCGTCTGAGTAACCTCGCTGTCCTTCGAAACGACCCCCAAGCCGTAACCGCAAGACGCTCGACCCAAACAACAGGATCCAACTATGGGACTCACCAAACTTGCTCTCAGCCGCCCGGTCTTTATGCTTATGCTGATGCTGCTGGCCATCTTGATGGGCTTCATCAGCTACTTCAGCATGAGGCAGGAGGAAAACCCAGACGTGAATCTGGGCGTCGTCAACATCACGACGATCTATCCGGGCGCCGGGCCAGACGAGATCAACACGCTCGTCACGCGCAAGGTCGAGGAGGCGGTCAGCAGCGTCGAGGGCCTTCGCGAGGTCACCAGCATCTCGCAAGAGGGCGTGTCGGCGGTCACCTGCCAGTTTGAAATCGGCACGAACATGGACCGAGCGCTGAACGATTCACGCGCAAAGGTGGACGCGATCCTGAACCAGCTTCCGCAAGCGGTCCAGAAGCCCACGATCAGCAAGTTCGACTTCAACGCAGCGCCCGTGCTCACGATGGTGCTGCGGTCCGACCGCTACAACAACCGCGACCTGCGAAACCTGGTCGAAGAGAAGCTAAAGGACCGGTTCGCACGGGTTCCGGGCGTGGCCCAGGTGGACGTGAACGGCGGCGAGGAGCGCGAGATCCAGGTTCAGGTGAAGAAGGACCGGCTGTTGGCGCTGGGCGTCGGCATTTCCGATGTGCTCCGTGCGATCCAGTCGGCGAACTTGAACGTGCCGAGCGGCCACATGCAAGCCGGCGACCAAGAGTTTGCAGTCCGAGTGCTCGGCGATTACAAGTCGGTCGAGGACATCGGCAAGACCACGCTTTCGATCCGCAGCCAGAAGATGCAGGGGGGACGCTCGACCTCGGTGCGGCTCAGCGACGTGGCGGAGATCAAGGACACGAGCGCGGAGCGGCGGGTCTGGAGCCGCTTGGACGGTTCAGATACCGTCGTCATGTCGATCTCAAAGACGCGCGACGGGAACGCCGTCGAGATCACCGATGGCGCGGAACAGGCCATCAAGGGGATCGAGTCGGAATACGGGATCCACTTCGTCAAGACCAACGAGAGTGCCGAGCGCATCAAGGAGTCGCTATTCGACCTGAACATGGCGCTGATCATCGGCATCCTGCTGGTGTCGGCGATCGTTTATGTTTTCCTTCACAACTTCCGCGGGATGCTGATCGTGGCGACGGCGATTCCCATCTGTCTGCTCACCTCGATCATCGCACTCAAGGCGCTGGGGTTCACCATCAACGTCATGTCGATGCTCGCGCTCTCGCTGGCCATCGGCGTGCTTGTGGACGACGCCATCGTCGTGCTCGAGAACATCTATCGCCACCTCAAGATGGGGGAGGACCCCGTCACGGCGGCGATCAATGGCCGAAGCGAGATCGGTTTGGCAGCCATCGCCATCACCATGGCCGACGTCGTGGTGTTCGTTCCGATCGCCACGATGGGCGGCATCATCGGGCAGTTCTTCAAGCCGCTCGGCGTGGCGTTCGTCTGCGCAACGCTGCTCTCGCTGCTCGTTTCCTTCACGATAACCCCGATGCTTGCCGCTCGGTGGTACCGAGAAGGCGAAGACGTCGAGCATCCTCAGGGCTGGTTCCATGCCGGCATCGAACGGATCTTCGTTCGGTTGCAGGACGCCTATCGCCACACGCTTGCTTGGGCTCTGGAACACCGCTGGTTTGTGTTCATCTCGGGCTTCGTCGTCTTGCTTGCGGCGTTCATGTTCATCGGCGGCAGCTTCGCGCCCGACATGGCGACGGCGATCCAGACCGGTATGGGGCCGTTCGTCTTCGCGGTCATCGTCGGCGTGATCGTGATGGCAGCCAACTTCTTCCGTGGCTACCGCAGCTTCAAATACATCCCCCAGGCGGCAGCGTTTGGCGCGGTATTCATCTTGGGATCGGTGATGGGGTTTGAATACGCGCAGTGGAAAGGCGAGGCCGTGTTCAAGTTCGCCTTCATGCCTCCTCAAGATGGCGGCAGCGTCGGCGTCAGCCTCGTGTTGCCTCCCGGATCGACCTTGGCCGAAACCGAGCAGAGCGTCAAGAAGGTCGAGAGCATCGTCAAGACCCATCCCGATGTGAAGTACGTGCTCTCCTATGTGGGCACGCGCGGCGCTGGCAACTTCGCCGGCGGAGACGCCGGAACGAACTACGGCCAGGTGAGCATTTCGCTCAACGACAAGGAATCCAAGCTGGAGAAGCTCCTGTTCTGGGTTCACCCCGAGGGCAAGCAGCGCAGTAAGGACGACACCGCGGTGGCAGCCGAGATTCAAGAGAGGCTGGGGCGAATTGCAGGTGTCCAGATGACCGTTTCGACCGGAGGCGGGCAGGGGTTCGGCGCGCCAATCCAGATGTCGTTCCGCTCAGACAATCGCGAAAGCCTCCTCAAAGCGGTCAAGGCGGTGGAACTGGGATTGCGTGAGGGCAAGATCAAGGGCGTTGTCAGCCCCGAGATCAGCGCGAAGCCCGGCAAGCCCGAAATCCGAGCGATCCCCGATCGTGCGAGACTTGCCGACGTGGGTCTGACCGCTGCGGACGTGGCTACCACGATGCGCGTGCTCTATGAGGGCGACAACACCAACAAGCTGCGGATTCTTGGAACGGAATACGACATTCGGGTGATGATGAGCATGGAGGACCGGAATACTCCGAACATCCTGACTCAGCTTCCCATGAGCTTCGTCGAAGGCCAGCCTGTGTATCTGGGCCAAGTGGCCACCTTGGAAAATGGTGTGGGTCTGGACAAGGTTCGGCGTCGCGATCGGACGGAGGAAGTCACTTTGAGCGCGAACCTGCTGCCGGGCTTTGCCGCAGGAACGGTTCAGCGCGAAATCGACCAGTGGATGGCCAAGGAAAAGCTGGTGCCGTCCGATGTCATGATCAAGCCGCTTGGCCAAGCCGACATTCAGGCTCGAGAGTCGGGCTACCTCCTCGGAGCGCTCGTGATCGCCTTCATCTTGGTCTTCATGTTGCTGGCTTCCTTGTTCAACAACCTGCTGTATCCGTTCATCATCCAGCTTGCCCAGCCTCAGGCGATGGTGGGTGCCTTGCTCGCGCTCGTCTTGACAGACAAGACCTTGAACATCGTGGGCATGGTGGGCATCATCTGTCTGGTCGGCCTGGTGGGCAAGAACGCAATCTTGGTGGTGGACTATACGAACACCCTTCGGGCCAGAGGCCGTTCGAGGAAGGAAGCGCTTTTGGAGGCGGGGCCGATTCGGTTGCGCCCGATCATGATGACGACGTTAGCCCTGCTCTTCGGCATGCTGCCGGTCGCGCTGGCGCTTGGGCGCGGATCGGAGTTCCGCGAGACAATTGGCATCACGATCATCGGCGGCATGATCTTGTCGTCGCTGTTGACGCTGCTGGTTATCCCGTGCTCCTACACGATCTTCGACGACATCTCTGAGGCGTTCAACCGCCGAAAGGGCAAGAAGTCCTCCGGCAAGCCGGATCGGACGATGGGAACGCGAGTGCTTGAGAGCGAGGGTGAGGGTGAGACGGTGAGTCGGTGAATGGGTGAGCGCGACTTCCGATGCCTCCGCCTCTTCTGAGGTGGAGGCCTTTCCATTCCTGAACTTCCAACACCTTCGCTTACAGTATAGAGGTTGCATTCGGCCCCCAGACATTCACCCAATAGCCTCCACCTCAGAAGAGGCGGAGGCATCTTCTGGTGGTCTTAGCCGGGTCACTTCCCGCCCGTCGTTGAGATGCCCTGAATGAAGGTCTTCTGCGCAAAGAAGAAGAGCACGATAATCGGGAGCGTGAAGATAGTGGCGGCTGCCATGAGCTGGGCATAGAACCCGCCGTAGTGCGAGACGAACTGCTGAAGTCCGTAGCCGAGCGTGTACTTTGCGGGGTCGTTGATGTAAAGCAGCGGGCCCAGAAAATCGTTCCACGTGCCGATGAACTGGAACAGCGCGCAGGTTGCCAGCGCCGGTTTGGATAACGGCAGGATCAACCGCCGGAAGATCGCCCACTCACCCGCTCCATCTACCCTTGCCGCCTCCGACATCTCATTCGGGATGGTCTTGTAAAACTGCGTCAGGAGAAACACGAAGTAAGCCGAGGCGGTGAAGGATGGCACGATCAGGGGAAGATAGCTGCCGTACCATCCCAGCGAGCGGAACATGCCGAACACCGGGATCATCGTGACCTGGCCCGGGAGCGCCATCGTGGCGATCATCACGGCGAAAAGTGCCTTCTGCCCGGCAAAGGGAATCTTGGCAAACCCGTAGGCCACCACCGCGCTGCTCGAAACCGCCCCCACAACGGTGCAAAGGCAGAGCAGCAGGGTGTTGCGCAGGTACATGAGAAACGGCATGTTCTGCAGGGCGGCGGGGTAGTTCTCGGTAACGAGCGGGGATGGGAAGAGGCTCTTTAGGCTGAGCTGGTTGTCGCCGAAGATCTGCGCGTTGCCCTTGAAAGAAGTAGCGACCATCCACACGAGGGGCAGCAGCGCGGGGAGCGAAAGGAGGACCAGCGCCAGGTAGATGCCGAGCTTCGAGGAGAGGGTGAGGCGGTGAGTGGGTGATGGGGATGAGTCGGTGAGTCGGTGAGGCGAGGAAGTGCGGCGGTTAGTCTTCATAGCCTAGCGCCCTCCTTTTGGACCGCTCTTCCAGGAACTTGTCTTCTAGCTCCTTCAAAGCTCTCTCGGGCGACTTTGCCCCGAGAACAGCCTGATCTTCGGCCCGCGTGATGAGGTCCATCAGAAACCGCAGGTTGGGGATTTCGGGCGGCGCTTTGCAGTTCGGGCTGGCCAGGATATCGAGAAACGCCTGGAACTGGGAATTCTCTTTGAGCCACTTTTGGAAGGTCGGCGAGTTCGCCACGGCCGGGGAATAGGGCAGCCACCCTCCCATGTTGTAGAACTTGGCCGCCCGGTCGGGGTTGTCGAGGCCCGTCCAGAACTTGAGGAACTCCCAAGCGCCCTCCTTGCTCTTGGCCGAAGCCGGCACGAGCATGTAGTTGCCGCCGACCATCCCGCCCAGCGGTGTGCCGCCCTCCTTGGGCGGAGGCAAGGGAATCACGCGGTATTCGAGGTCCGGTTTGAACTTACGAAGCTCCTCAACGCGCCACTGCCCATCGAACGTGACCGAGAGATCACCGTGCATAAACGCCCAACTGGCTGCGCCTTCGATATCGTTCAGGCCGGCCTGGAACCGGACCACGTTGTCGAATCCGACCTTCCGGCGGTAGTCCACGATCGCCCTGAGCGCCCGCACGTTTTGGGGGGTATTGAGCTCCACTCTTCCGTCCTCGTGGACGTAGAATCCGCCGCCGAAATAATGGCTGATGTAGCTTAGGTCGCTGATGAGAAAGCCGAGCCGTGTCAGATTGCCCTTTTTGTCGTAGCGGTTCAGCTTCAGGCCCATGTCCTCAAGCTCTTCGAGGGTCTCTGGGAACTGATCCGGGTCAAAGCCCGCTTCCCGGAGCTGCTTCAAGTTGACGTAAAGGGCTGCGAGGTCCGCGCCGATGGTGATGCCGTAGCAGTGGCCGCGGTACATCCCGATATCGCGAATCGAAGGGTAGCTCTCTTGGAAAAAGCGCTTGTGCTCTTCGGGGGTCATGAAGTCGTCGAGTCGCGCCAGGAGGTTGTTGGCAGCGAGGTTGGCAACCGAGCCGCTGCCCATCGACACGATGTCGGGTGGGTCTCCGCCGATAGCGCCGAGGAAGAGCTTGGCGTCTGAGCCGGTCCCGGGAATGCTGACCGGCACCACCTCATATTGCGACTGGCTCTCGTTGAAGGCGTCGACGATCTTGTTGACCTGCTTTTCCCAGTCGCCCTGCCAACGGTGCCAGAAGGTGACGAGCTTGCGATCCGGGTACTTGCGCGGCGTGGACGGGCTGACGCAGAAGACCACAGCGGCAAGTGCCGCCAGAAGACCCCAGATCAGGTAGCGACGAATGTCAATCCTCCTCAACGACTCACTCACTTTCACTGTCTCACTGACTCATCCCAATCACCTTCTCAGCAACTCACCGACTCACCAACTCACCAACTCATCCCCAAGAAGGCCAGGCAAGGATGCCTGCGCTCCGTTCATCCCCCATAATGCACCCACCGCTTTTGGGTTCGGAAAACGGCCGCCGTGAGGACCACGATAACGATGAACAGCATCCAGGCCATGGCGCTTGCATAGCCCATGTCCAGGTAGCGCCAGGCCCGGTTATAAAGATAGAGGCTGTAGAAGTAGGTGCTGTCCTCGGGGCCGCCGTTCGGCGTCATCACGTAGGCCTGGGTGAAGGTCTGGAACGCGCCGATGATGCCCATCACCAGGTTGAAGAAGATCACCGGCGTGAGCATGGGAAGGGTGATGTGGCGGAGCTTTCTCAGGCCGCTCGCCCCGTCGAGCGTGGCGGCCTCATAGAGGTGGACCGGGATATCCTTCAGCCCCGCCAGATAGATGATCATGCTGCCGCCAACCCCCCAAAGCGCCAGCATCACCAGACTGTAGAAGGCCCACGGCGCGGTGTTCAGCCAACTCGGACCGTGGATTCCGAAGACCGCCAGAAGCCGGTTGATCAGGCCGATGGTCGGGTTAAGCAGCCAGATGAAAAGCACCGAAGTGGCGACGACCGGCACGATGGAAGGCAGATAGAAGATCGTACGGAAGACGGCGATGCCTTTGACGTTCGCGTTTAGGAGCAGGGCCAATCCCACTCCGAATACGATCCCGAGGGGTACCGAAAGAGCCGCGAACTTAACTGTGACCAAGGCCGATTTCCAGAAGAGCTCGTCCTGGGTCAGCAGCATCCTGTAGTTCGCGAGGCCCACCCACTTAGGCTCGGATACGATGTTGTAGCGCGTGAACGATAGGTAGATGCTCTGCAAGAAGGGCCACGCAGTGAACGCAAGGAACCCTATCAGCCAGGGACTGATGAACAGATAGCCGACCAGGTTGTGCTTTGCCCTTGGGTTCTTTTGCCGAGCCATGGCCTAATGGCTATGTTATCGAATCCTCGCCCCCGACGGTGAGAAGACGAACAGAAAACGGGCTGTCAAGGCGGAGGGAGCCCGCGATGTCAGCCCGTGTTTCTACAAAGCGACTTACCAGTTCTTGGGGCCGGACTTGATCTTGCCGTCTGCCGAGTGGCAGTTCAGGCAGGCGCCCGCGGGCTTCTTACCAAACGCGTCGGCAGCAAGCCCAAACGGCTTGCCGTGGCGCTTGTGGATCGCGTCAGCAAGCTTGGGCGGCTTGGGGCCCTTCTTGTGGCACATGTTGCAGCTTGTGGGGACGATCTTCGTCATCCCCGAGACGTTGGGATGACCCTTCACCTTACCCATGACGGTGTTCAGGCTCTTGTCCTTCACATGGCAGCTCACGCAGCCATTCGGATATTTGTCCTGCTTCGGGGCGCGCTTGGCCTGTGCGCCAATGGAAAACGCAAAAAGGGCCGCGACTGCCATCCCAAGCGGGATCGCACGCGCGATTTTCGGTAGATTCATCATTGCCTCCCGCGGCCAAGATCCGAATGGACATTCGACCTTAGTGCCGCTCTATTTCGAGGATACCAACCTGAAAGTCCGATTCCAAGACCTTGACACTTTTGTCTTGAATACTTGGGGCTTATCTCCCCTGCTTTTCTGGACCGAAGACCTGGAACTCCCAAATCGTGGGCCCATCGGCTGCTTCCAGTATGTTCAGACGGATGAACCGTGCCCGGGTGTTGGGAAACGACGCCTTGAAGTCTTTGCCGATCTCCTTGCCGCTGAAGACTGGAACCCACTCGTCCCCCCGCTTCACCTCGATGGCGAACTTCTTTACCCGGCGAAGCTCGGGGAACGCCTCGTCGATGAACACCTTTGAGATCGCCCGTTCCCGGCCGAGGTCGACCTCCAGCCAGGCTGCCTTGGTGCCCGAATCGGTCGCCCAGCGCGTTCCCGGATCATCGTCCAAGGCGCTTTGGGGTCCATATTGCATTTCGGTCTTGTAGACGTTCGAGGCCGAACACCTTGCGTGGTAGGCGAGCGACCCGGACCACGAACCGGGATCGATTGGCTTGATGCTTGAGGCCGGCCCATCGAGCGTTAGCTTGAAGAGGGCGCTATCGGCTCGCCTGAGGGTTGCCGGGGCGTCGATTGTGAGCCCATCCGTGGTTTGCGTCAGCCTCGCCCCCAGGCCGGTCAGGCACTTCCAGCTCTTGACCTTCAAGGGCAAGGCGCCTAGCTTCAGCGGACCATCGGGCCAGCGAAGCACGTGCAGATAGACCGTGTTGCCCTTGCGCGTCGAAGCTCCCCAGGGGGCGGGCTTGTAGGGGCCGCCGCGCGTGCCGAAAATGGACTCGCCATATTTGGCAAGCCACTTGCCGACCCCCTTCAGCACTTCGACCTGGCGGGGCTCGATGCGCCCGTCCGGCATCGGCCCGACGTTCAGCAGGAGGTTGCCGTCGCCCCCGGCGCACCGGGCCAGGATGCCGACAACGTCCTTGACGGTCTTGATGTGATCGTTTGGCTTCCAGGACCACTGCGTTCCGAGGGTCATGCAGGTCTCCCAGGGCTGCTTGTCGTTGTAGACGCCGATCACTTGCTCGGGGGTCAAGTAGTCCGCATTTTCGCCGGTGTACTTGTCTGCGGTTGGCCCTCCGAAGAAGCACTCGAGCCGGTTGTTGATGATGATGTTCGGCTGAGCGCCTCGGACCAACCTGTAGGTGTTCGCTTGGTCCCAGGGCACCTCCATACCGTCCCAATCGAACCAGAGCAGGTCGAGCCGCCCGTAGTTCGTCGTCAGTTCCCTTAGCTGCCCCTGCATCCGCTTGATGAAGACGTCGTTCGTGGCGGCACGGCAGTCCGGGTCTTTCCAGTCCATCGGCGAGAAATACCATCCAAGGCGCAGGTTGGCCTTGTGGACGGCGTCGGCCAGTTCGCCGCAGACGTCGCGCTTGAACGGGGTGTTGGCGATGGTGTAATCGATGGTCTTGCTGGGCCAGAGGAGGAAGCCGTCGCAGTGCTTGGCCGTGAGCACCACATACTTGGTCCCCGCCGCCTTGGCGATGGAGGCCCACTCCTTCGCGTTGAACTGGACCGGGTTGAAGCGCTTGTAGAGGTTGTCGTATTCCTCGGCAGGGATCGGGCCGCGATTGGGGCTGCGCGGGTTGGTCTGCGCACGCGACCAGGAGATCTCGGTGCCCTTCAGGCTCACGGGTCCCCAGTGGATGAACAGGCCAAAGCGGCCCTCGAGGAACCACTTCATGCGCTCGGCCTTTTTTGCGGCGGTTTCTTTGGGCATGGAGAGAGCTCCGATGTTCGGTTCGAGAGCCGGGAACAGGCTAAGGCTCGATAGAATGACGGTCGCAGCGGACACCATGAGGTTACGATATCTGGCCCGAACCTGCAATTCCCGGTTTGAAAGAACACTTCGGTGTACGGATTTGTTGGGATAGGCGCGCGAGTTTGGAGAAACGGAGAGACGGTGAGTGGGTGAGTGGGTGGGTGGGAGAGATTGTGAGAGGGCGAGGGGCCGTATGGGAACTCGCCAACGAACTAGTCGGATCGCTCAATCTTGAACCAACTTGGCGACGCGTGCATCCTCGACGCCAAACCGGCAGGCAGGGTGAGTTCCGTTGCAGCGTCCGTTTCGGGCGCCTCCCAACGAAGGCTTCGCTCTGCCTTGGCCAGCCTCGGCCACTCGGGATTCAGCAGCGCCATACGCCCCACGGCCACTGAGTGTGCGCCAAGGGAAAGCGCGGCATCCCGGTCGGCCCAAGTCGTGACAGCCCCCGCGACCACCAGCGGCACGCGCCCATCCAGATGCTGCACCAGAAGGCTTGTAATCGACGGCGCCGAGGGATCGTGGATCGGCGGCTGAGCGTAGTGCTTGAGCGAGGCGTGCACGTAGTCGAGGCCGAGCGGAGCCAGACGATCGAGCAGGCCGAACGTGTCGGCAAGCCGAAGGCCGGGCGTCTCAGGCTCTTCGGGCGAGAAGCGATAGCCGACGACGAGGCGGCCGCCAACGGCATCGAGGACGGCACGTGTGACCTCTTCAGAGAACCTCAAGCGGTCTTGGCCGTAGGCGTCCTCTCGGCGGTTCGAGTGCGGGCTCACGAACTGTTGAAGCAGGTAGGTGTTCGCTCCGTGGATCTCCACGCCGTCAAAACCGGCATCTTCCGCGAACTTTGCAGCTTGGGCAAACGCCTGAACGATCTCCTGGATCTCGTGAATCTCGAGGGAGCGAGGGGTTTCCGCCCCTTTGCGCTCGGCGGCGACCGCCGACGCTGAAACCGGTCCGCCGCAAAGCGAGCTTGGTGCCTGCCGGCCGCCGTGATGGATTTGGAGGATGGCTCTCGATCCGCCCCGATGGATCGCCTCGGCGGCCAATCGAATGGAGGGCACGAACTCCGGCCCCGTGATCAGCCACTGTCCTGGAAACGCCCATCCGGATGGGTGTACGCAGCACGCTCCGGTGACGATCCAGTCGAACCCACCCCGGGCGCGAAGTTCGAGATAAGGGACTTCGTCGGGGCTGATGTGCCCGTCCGGCCGGCTCGCAAAGGTGACCATGGGAGCCATCAGGAGTTGAGGCTCTTCCGCGGGAAACATGCCTTGTGGCATATAGGATCATTGTGTCGGATGCCAGAGATGGGACGCAGGATTCCCAATGGTTCCGGAGGCTGCGGACCCGCCCCACGGGATACAACGCATATCCGACTCACCTCTTCCCCCTCGCTCTCTCACGCACTCACGGCCTCGTCCACGCAACGCCAGGCAAGGATGCCTGCTCTCCGTTCACCATCTCACGCCACTCACCGTCTCACCGACTCACCCTCACGCACCCTCATGCAGCACTTTGTGAGATGGGAGAACGCAAATGAAGTGGAGCCAGGAAAGATCCTGGTGCCGGGGGCGGGAATCGAACCCGCATGAGGTTGCCCCCAACGGTTTTTGAGACCGCCGCGTCTACCGTTCCGCCACCCCGGCATGGACCCGAAAGGATACCCCGATTACCTGAGGAAGCCTTCCTTCACGCCGCCGTCCACCGTGATCGTGCAACCGGTTGTCCGGCTCGATCGAGCCTCCGAGAGCAGCCAGCAGGTGGCCTCGGCGCAGTCGTCCGCCGAGACGATCACACCGAGCAATGACCGCTTGCGATAGTGCTCCGGGAGCTCCTCGACCGAGATGCCCAGCGTCTTGGCGGTCTGCTGCTTCCAGGCGTCGTTCCAGATGCCCGAACCGATGAGCACCGCGTCAGGATTCACCGCGTTGCAGCGGATGCCGTGCTTGGCGAGGTCGCCTGCGGTGGTGCGCATGAGGTGCAGTTCGAACGCCTTTGCAGCCGAATACACCGCCGCGTTGCCGCCGACCGCCACGCCGTTCTTGCTGGCGATGACCACCAGGCTCCCGCCCGTGCCCTGCTGGATCATGGTCTGGGTCGCCGCGCGCATCGCCAGGAAGTAGCCCTTCATCAGAAGCTCGGCCTGGAAGTCGTAATCGGCGTCGGTGGTGTCGGCCACCGTTCCGCGCCGCGCGTTGCCGGCGCTGACGGTGCAAAGGTCCACGCCGCCGAATTTGAGGATGGCCTCTTCAAAGGCGGCCGACACGTCAGACAAGTCGGTCACGTCAGCCCGAACGGCTACAACAGAGCCCTTGTTCGCCGCCACGGCTTCGATTTCGGGCACGGCCTCGGCGAGCTTCTCCTCATTGATGTCGAGGATCACCACGCAAGCGCCGCCCTTGGCGAGCTTCTTGGCCGTGGCCAGACCGATGCCCTGGGCGCCGCCCGTGATGACCGCAATCTGGCGGCTGAACTCGCTTTCCGGGGGCTGACGCTTCAGCTTCGCTTCTTCGAGCAGCCAGTATTCGATGTCGAACGCCTCCTGTTCCGGCAGCGCCACGTATTTGCCGACCGTCTCCGCTCCGCGCATGACTTCGATGGCATTGCGATAAAACTGCCCGGTGACCTTGGCCTCCTGGGGGTTCTTCCCGAAAGAGATCATGCCCACACCCGGCACCAGCACGACGCTCGGGTTCGGGTTTCGCATCGCTGGAGAGTTGGGGCGTTTGCAGCGCTCGTAATAGGCGGCGTAGTTCTCGCGAAAGGTGGCGAGCTCCTTGTCCAGATAGTCCGACAGGTCTGACCTGTCCGACTTGTCGGACGAGGGTAGTGAGGACAGGACCAACGGCCGAATCTTGGTGCGCAGGAAGTGGTCCGGGCAGCTCGTACCCAGCGCCGCCAGAGCGTCCATCTTGGACCGCGCCATGAAATCGAGCGCCGCTTCGCTGCGGTCGACGCAGGCGATCAGGCGCTTGCCCTCGAAGGCGACCTTGCCGCGAAGGGTGGGCAAGAGGTTGAGCAAAGTGGTCCTGGCGTCCTCATCGGAGAGCTTCGGCCGGACGACTTGCCCAAAAGCGTGTGTGCTCGTCGTCTTTGAATTGATGTATTCCTGGGCCTTGTTGATCATATCGATCGTCAGCGCATAGCAGGACTTCCAGTCGTCCGCCCAACAGATGAAGCCGTGCGACGCCATGAGCGCGCCCTTGATGCCTGGGTTTTCGGCGATCAGGTCGCGGAGCATGAGGCCGAGGTCGAAGCCTGGCCGCTTCCAGGGCAAGTAGCCCATATCGCTGCCCCAAATCTCGGAGCAAAGCTGCTTGGCATTCTCGGAAGCCGCGATGGCAATCACCGCGTCGGCGTGCATGTGCGAAACGGCCTGGAACGGCACATACGAGTGCAGCGGCGTGTCGATGCTGCACGCGACCGGGTTCAGGTTGAAGTTGCAGTGGTTGTAGAGGGCGACAACCTGATCCTCGTGGAGCCCTTCCTGTTTGACCTTGGCCTCCAAAGCGAGCAACCGGCCCTGGTAGAGGCTGGCGAAATTGCCTCGCTTCGCTGAGCCGAGGTCTCCTCCCGAGCCTTTGACCCAAAGCACTTCGGTGGATTCACCGCTGAGCGGATCGGGCTGGAATATCTTGGAGCTGGTGTTGCCTCCGCCGAAGTTCGTGACCCGCAGGTCGGAGCCAAGGAGGTTGGAGGCGTAGATAAGCTGATCGACCGGATCGGTGGGGGCTTTGGCGTCATCCCAGAGGTTCGGCACGTGGGCGCTGAGTACGGATGCCATGCCTTAGTTGTATCCGTTTTGAGGGTTCCGTCGCTGACTGGATGGCCGGCTGAGTCGATGAACCGGTGAGTCGGTGAAACGGAGAGAAGGAGAATCCGGGAGAGCCCCTCCCTTGGTTTTGCGAAGCGAAACTGAGGGAGGGGTTGGAGAGGGAGACAAAGAGGGCTCTCCTGAAACTCAGGCGTCATTTGGGCTGTTGCCAACGCCCCGGCTCACCGCCTCACCCACTCACCCCCTCCCCGCCGCGCCACAACTAGCGTATGCTGGAGACGCAACTCATGCGCCTCGGCTCCCGCTTGTCGGGGGAACCGTGGGGGAAGTCCGGTGAGATTCCGGCGCTGTGCCGCAGCGGTAATTCGATTGCGGATTGGCGATTGCAGACTGCGGATCGAAGGCTTCTCACTTGAACCCAAGTGAAGCGTCCCAGAATCCGCAATCCGCGATCCGAAATCCGAAATCCGACGAGCCCGAATGCCCACTCGAAGCGCCTGTGTGCGGACCCTTCGAGCCAAAGGGGACGGGCACGCCGCCGGGCGAACCCCAACTCCAGAGCCGGGAGTCCCATATTGAGTGCGCGAAGCCTGCTTCGCGCTATGGATCAGGCGAGCTTGCTCGCCGCGCGGGGTTGGGAGCCAGGAAGAACGGCTCTCGCCGAAAAGCGCGAAGCAAACTTCGCGCACTCAATACGGGACCCGACCTCGGACGGAAAACGGTAAGCAAGCGGCCATGCAGTTCTCGCGGAATCCGAAGGTTTATCCACCTGTTTGGAGGAAAACCTTGAAGAAACGCGCCTTTACACTCATCGAGCTTCTCGTCGTCATCGCGATCATCGCGATCCTCGCCGCCATCCTCTTCCCGGTCTTTGCCCGCGCCAAAGAGGCCGCCAAGAAGATCTCCTGCCTCAGCAACATCATGCAGCTTGGGCTGGCGACGCTCATGTACACCCCCGATTACGACGGCGTGTATCCCATCGCCATGTATGGACTACCCGGCGGGGAGATTCAGACCTGGTTCGGCCGCCAAGCCGCCTCCGGATCATGGAGCAAGGAGAGTGGGCTCCTGCAGCCTTACATCAAGTCCGGCGCGCTGCAGAAGTGCCCCAGTTCGAACCTGCGCCCTCGGTTCGGCGATGGCAACGGCTATGGCTACAACTACGGCTATCTGGGCTCCGACGTGAACATCACGTTCGACTGGTCGAACTGGCCCAACCTCACCAACCCCGCCTCGGAGACCTCGCTCTCGACGCCCGCAACCAAATGCGCCTTTGCCGATTCAGGGTTCTTGAACCCAAGTTGGTACGGCGGCGACGACCAAATGTACGAAACCGGGTTCATCGACCCGCCGATGTTCTGGTACGGCAACCCGAGCGTGGACTTCCGGCATGTGGACCCTCACAAGCGCATCGACGCCTCAACGCAGACGGTCACACACTTTGGCCGGGCGAACTTCCTGTGGGCCGACGGCCACGCCACGGCTCTCGCACCGGGTCAGGTGACGGACGCGATGTTCACGAGGGATTGAAGCGAATGGAGGCTCGCCTCCACAAAACGGTTTCTTGCCAGGTCCGTTTACATTCATAGGAGTGGCGGGATGAAAGCCTATAGAAGTTGCATTTTCTGTGTAGTAATTTCCGTCTGGTCATTTGCGGTGTCCCAAACCCGTGACATCCGGCCCGAGGATCCTGCTGAGAGCCTAAAATCGATTCAGGTTAGTAGCCTCATCGAGAGAGCCCGTGTTAAGGTTCGTGACAATCAAGTTGAGGCCGCTACCGCACTCTATCAGCAGGCTGCTTCGATTCAAGCTACGATGATCGGTTTCAAGTCCGGAGCGTGGTGGGAGCTGGGAAGGCTTTACGCCTCGAAAGGACGGACCGAACTTGCGCTTGAGGCGTACGCCAAGGTCTTTCGGTGGGATGGATCGAAGTGGGACATAGTCCCAGGTGCGGGCGATCACATAATTGTGGCCATGGAATACGCCATCTTACTCGCGAAAGCCGGCCGCGAGGAGGATGCGAAGGCTATGTACTATTATGGCCTGCGTAACTTGAACCCCGGGCAGACTCGATCTGTCGAGCCCTCCCCGTTCCTCATGGTCTTCGATCCCGAGCCTGAAGGCGCAGTGTGGGAATACACCCGAGAGCGGCTAGAGGCTGCGGCGTTGGTCGTGCAGGCGATGTGTGGGGGGACGATGGTCCTTGCTACCCGCAAGCAGATCTTGCCAGAAGAACTTGCGATCAAGGCAAACCGACTTGCTCCCGAGTGGTATTACCCCTTGCTTTTCAAGGCAGCTCGTTCCTGGCTAGCCAATTGGGCGCCAGCATTGCTTGGTGAAGCGGAATCACTTGCAAAGCCGGGCTTGGAGAGCCAACTGGTCGCCCGCTATCGTCAGGAGCTTGCCGAGCACAAGGCCTACATCGAGGCGGAAGAGATGTTCGGGGCCAAAGACACACGGCCCATGCGGGAAGGTAATGATCGCCGAGCGCGGATGCGGTGCCTGAAGCCCAATGAACAAGTGCTCAAGAGGCTATCGGTCCAGTTTCCAGGCAAGTAGGCATTCTTCGAAACTCCCTTTCTGAGACTTTGGCTGCGGGAAATCCCTCGCCAGCACATTCGGCTTAATGCCAATGTCCTGCTCTCCCCAGGAACCTCTCCGCCTCTTCACGCGAGCATGACTCTTCGATCGTGAGCCACACACCCTCGGGTTTCAACTCCTTCATGACGGCTCTGGCGTCGTCCAGGTCCTCGCAGATCACCTGGATGCTCTTGCCGGCGGCTTGAGCCTTCTGATACACCCACAGCCACCGCGAGGCGGGGCCATTGCCCGCGCCCCACACCCACTGCAGCGCATCAACCCGTGGGCACTCCAGCACCAGGTCCAGGTGCTGCAGGGCGGAAGGCCCGTCCAAGTGGAAGATGGACCGGTCGCAGTGGGCGACTTCTTCGAGGACCGAGGGCCAGATCGCCTCCTCGAACATCGGCCGAGAGATCAGCGCCGAAAAATCGCAGTTAGGCACGAGCATGCGCCCCCAATGGGGGCAATGCAACCAGGTGATCGTGGGTTGCCCAGCCTGGATTAGGCGCTGCACCAAGTCTTCGTAGGCTGCCAGAAAGGCTGGGGTCAGCACGTCGCAAGCTGTCCGCACCGCGCCGGGATCGTCCACCATCTCCAGACAGAGCTCCTGCGGATCGCGCAGCGCGGCCAGAAGGTCGCCGTTCGAATGG
Organism: Armatimonadota bacterium; assembly: GCA_016223145.1. Classification (NCBI taxonomy): domain Bacteria; kingdom Bacillati; phylum Armatimonadota; species Armatimonadota bacterium. Next base: position 84,127 of record JACRPN010000009.1, read on the forward strand.
AAGTCCGTGTAGCCGGTGAGCCACTTGCCTCGGCCCCGCTCCAGCGAGCGATCCGTGAGCTCGCGAATCTTCGTCCAATACGGGTTGTCGAAGTCAGGTGCGATCCCAATCAGGTCTCGGCACGAGGCTGAAATGGGGTGCGACCAAGTGGTGTCCTCGCCAAACTCGAGTTCCGCGCCAAAGAGCGTGGCGAGAACTTCCGGGCCGAGTTCGGGTTGAAACACAGGCAGCGAGTCGCCCACCCACTCGCGCTGCTGAAAGATCGCTTCTGCGACGTCGATGCGGTGCTCGACGTCCCACCAGCGGTCCTTGTGGGTGGCGTGATGCTTCTGTGGAAGGACGTAAGGCTCCTCGCGAACCACCGACAGCGTGACCGGGGGACGGTCGAGCACCTCGCCCCGCCACCATGCCTCGAACCGTTCGACGATTCTTCCTGCATCGGGGCGGTATTCCAGTTCGAGGTTTGGTGTGTTCAAGGCGTCTCAGGCTACCTCGGCGCCCAGGGTTGCGTCGGCCCTGGCGACCCCCTCACCCGATTCACTTCGTTCACCGCCTCTCCCCGTGGGGGCGAGGTGGGTCTGGACCTCGGACGCCAGACCCCAGACCCCAGACCCCAGACCCCAGACCCGTCCTACCCCGCCGGTTCTGACTTGGGGGCCTTTAGCGCCAGCGTCAGGAGGGCGGCCGCGATCAGGAGCGCAATCGAGCAGGTGTAGGCGAAGCTGAAGCTCTTTGTCGCGTCATAGACGGCTCCAGCGACCAGGGACAGCGAGAACCCGCCCACGCCCCAGGCCGTGAAGACCAGGCCGTAATTCACGCCGAAGTGCTTCAGACCATAGAAGTCCTTGGTCAGCGATGGAAACAAGGAGAGATTGGCCCCATAGTTGGCGCCGATCCCAGCCGAGAGCGCCACGAGCGCCGCCGTCGAAGCCAGCGACGAGCCTTTCGAGGCCATCGAGAGCGCGTAGATCAGGCCGGCCTGAACCAGGAAGCAGATCACGAGCTGCGCCTTGCGGCCGAACTTGTCCGAGAAGAGGCCTGCAGCCACCCTTCCGCTGCCATTGCCGATGGCGAGTACCGCCACCAGCAGGAACCCGAGCGCCAGCCCAGCCTGAACCTCGACGACCTTCGCCAATTTGGAGATGATCATCAGGCCCGCTCCCGCGCCGCAGGCATAAAGGAACCAGAGCAGATAGAACTGCCACGTTCTGAGCATTTCCTTCGAGGTGTAGTCCCGAACGACCGCCTTGGCGGCCGCTACCGGTGTGGCCGACGGGGGCACATAGCCAGCCGGAGGCGGCGTCAGGAGCCGGGCCAGCGAGACCACTACGATCAGGAAGGCGATGCCCAGGATGAGAGCGGTGGTCGAAACGCCGTAGCTGCCGATGAGCCAGTTGGCGAGCGGCGCCACATAGACGCTCGCGAATCCGAAACCGGCAACCACGATCCCGGCGATCACCCCGGTACGGGCGGCGGGGAACCACTTGACGGCGGGCGGCGTGGCGGCGGCATAGCCGAAGCCGAACCCCGACCCGGCGAGCACGCCGAACCCGAAGATATAGCCGAGCGTTGTGGTGGTCAGGCTGCAGACGATGAACCCGGCACCGACCAAAATGCCGCCGATGGTTGCGGCGAGCCTGGGGCCGAGCCTATCCTGAAGGCTCCCGGCGGGAACCATGACGAGCGAAAAGACAAGGCACGCAATGGAATAGGGAAGCGATTTGCCGGCTTCGGTCCAGCCCCATTCGGCAGGAATCGCCTTGCTGACGACGCTCCAGGAATAGAGTACGCCAAGCGCGAGGTTGATTCCCATGCCGGCAAGGGCGACGGTCCAGCCTGGGTTGCGGGTGGTAATTTGGGCATGTGTTTCGAGATTCGGTGTGGCAGCTGCCATAGATCGGTCCTCCGAACCGGCCTTAGGCAAGTGCCGCGGCCCCGCAAGTGCGTCCGTCAGTTGTGGCCTTTGGGGTAGGCGCAAGTTCGCGATGGGCGTTTCAGCCCTCGCGCGGAAGATTCGCGGGTCCAACGCTGCTCCGCCAGGATTGAGATGTGCGGTTGGGACTCCCTCGTTGGAGCCTTTGCAGCGTTTCCGGCCGGGAGTTCCCGGCCACACAGCTTTTGAGCTTTCATGGTCACCTCGCACGGGGCGCGGTTCATTTTCAGTTTGGCATCAAGGGAACCTAAAATGCAGGACCGGCAACCTTGCGTGGCGAACCAGGAAACGTGATCTGTCTGCTTGCTACGAGCATGTTCCTTACCCTGCCTGCACCCGATAGCCGCCCAGCCGATCTCGCCGAGCCACAGTGGTCCCAGAAGAAGGCGCCGATTATGACTCGCTGGGCCAAGGAGGTCTCGCCCCAAAACGCCCTGCCCGAGTACCCCCGGCCGCAGATGGTCCGCAAGGACTGGCTGAACCTGAACGGGCTGTGGGATTTGGAGATCCTAAAGGGACAGAGGGACAAGGGGACCAAGGGACAGGGGACGCCCAGCTATTCCGGCAAGATTCTCGTTCCTTACCCCGTTGAGTCGGCCCTCTCGGGGGTCATGCAGCGGGTGGAGCCAAACGACCTCCTGGTGTACCGCAGAACGTTCCGGGTCCCTGAAAAGTGGAAGGGCAAACGGACCTTGCTGCATTTCGGCGCGGTGGATTTTGATGCCACGGTGCTGGTGAACGGCAAGGTGGTGGGCACCCACCGAGGCGGCTACGACGGGTTCACGTTTGATGTGACCGACTTCCTGAAATCCGGAAAGCCCCTCCCTCGTCTTTCGCGCTCCGGCGCGGAAAATGAGGGAGGGGTTGGGGTGGGAGACAATGAGCTTGAAGTCCGAGTCTGGGACCCTTCTGAGACGGGCACGCAGCCTCACGGCAAGCAGTACCTCAGGAACGAGGGGATCTGGTACACCCCGACGTCGGGCATCTGGCAGACGGTCTGGCTGGAGCCGGTTGGGCAGACATTTGTTGCGACCCAGAGGGTCTCCTCCACTAGCAATTCGGTAGAAATCGAACTCACCTACGGCGGCAAGAGAATGCCGCTCCCAGACGTGCAGCTCTTCATTTCGGCTCCCAAGGCCACAGCAGATTGGAGCAAAGCCCCGCCAAACTCCGCGACAAGTTCTTATACCGGTCAATCCGACATCGCTTCTTCGGATTCCGCCCGTCTGTCGTTCAACCAGAGCGACCCGATACTTTGGAGCCCTGAAAGGCCCATCCTCTATCGTTACAGAATAGAGCTTTGGAATCGGTCCGTGCTGGGACCCAAAGACGTGCGTCGCGTATTGTTGGACACGTTTGAGGGCTACTTCGCCTTCCGCTCCGTCACTCTCGGCAAAGACGCAAACGGGCGCACCCGTTTTCTCCTGAACGGCAAGCCTTGCTTCATGGTCGGGCCGCTCGACCAGGGCTTCTGGCCGGACGGGCTCTACACCGCCCCCTCCGACGCAGCGCTGAAGTACGACCTCGAAATCACCAAGAGACTCGGCTTCAATTTCATCCGAAAGCACGTGAAGGTCGAGCCCGACCGATGGTACTACCACTGCGACAAGATGGGCATTCTGGTCTTTCAAGACATGCCTTCCGGCGACAAATACATCGGCGGTAACGACCCCGATATCGCCCGAACCCCGGAGTCGGCGCGGCAGTTCGAGACCGAGCTCAAGGCGATGATCGAGGAACGCGGCAATCACCCCTGCATCGTCGGCTGGGTGCCTTACAACGAGGGCTGGGGCCAGTGGGACACGCCGCGCATCGCGAGCTGGATCAAGAAGCTGGACCCCACGCGGCTCGTGGACTCTGCGAGCGGCTGGACCGATCGAGGTGTCGGCGACATGCACGACATTCACGTCTATCCGGGCCCCGGCGCCCCTCGCCCCGAGCCCAAGCGGGCAGCGTTTCTTGGCGAGTTTGGCGGGCTGGGGCTTCCCGTGCCCGGGCACATGTGGAAGGCCACGGGCTGGGGCTACCGCACCTATACGAACAAGGAAGAACTCACGGCGGGGCTGGAGACTTTGTTTGCGAACCTCCGGCTGATGCAGGACGGTGGGCTTTCCGGCGCGGTTTACACCCAAACCACCGACGTCGAAACCGAGTTGAACGGCCTAATGACCTATGACCGCGAGCTGATCAAGCCGGATGCCGATCGCGTCGCCAAGGCCGTCAAGAAGCTCTTTCTGCCGCCGCCGAAGGTGTCGGTGCTCGTTCCCACGAGCGAGGCGAGAGCTCAGGAGTGGGCTTACACCACCAGTAGGTCCGACCTGTCCGACCCGTCAGACACGTCCGACTTGGCCTGGGCCAAACCCGCTTTCAACGATAGCTCGTGGAAGAAGGGCAAAGGCGGCTTCGGGACCGAGATAACCCCTGGCGCGATCGTCGGGACCGTCTGGAACACCCCAGCCGTCTGGATGAGGCGCACCATCGAAATCAAGGCGCCGGCTCCGCCACCCTCGGGCAAGCCAGCAGGAAAGGAGGCTCGCGTCAGGCCGTTCCGAAACCCGCACCTTCGCATCCACCACGACGAGGACGCCGAGGTGTATCTGGACGGCAAACTGATCGCGAAGCTGTCGGGCTACACCACGGGCTACGTGCTGGCGCCAATTCCTGGGGTTGACCTTACGCCCGGCAAGCATGTGCTGGCGGTCAAGTGCCTTCAGACCGGTGGCGGGCAGTTCATCGACGTCGGCATCGTGGACGTGTTGGACTAAGCTCGCGTCAGCGAAGCTCGGCGGCTGAAACGGCGTTGCTGAGGAGGCTGGCGACCGTCATCGGCCCGACACCGCCGGGCACCGGTGTGATCCACGACGCGCGCCCGGCCGCGCCTTCAAACTCCACGTCGCCCACGTCGTGGCTCCGGCCCTCGACCTTGTTGTAGCCCGCATCGACGACCACTGCGCCGGGTTTCACCCAGTCGCCCTTCACAAATTCAGGGCGGCCGACGGCGGCGACCAGGATGTCGGCGGTCCGGCAGAGGTCTGGAAGGTTCTTGGTCTTGCTGTGGGCCACCGTGACGGTCGCGTTCTTCTGCAAGAGCATCAGAGCGGCGGGTTTGCCCAGGATGACGCTTCGGCCGATGACGACGGCGTTCTTGCCCGCGCACTCGATGCCGTAATGGTCCAGCATCGTCATGATGCCGAGGGGCGTGGCACAGCGAAAACCGGGCAGATCGGCGACCAGCCGGCCAAGAGATGCCGGCGTGATGCCGTCCACGTCCTTCTCCGGGCCAAGGGTTAGGAGCGCTTCCTTTTCGTCCAGGTGGGCGGGAAGCGGGTGCTGGATGAGTACGCCGTGCACCGCCGGGTTCTCATTCAGTTCATGGATCGTCTCGATGAACTGCGCCTGGCTCCAGGTGGCGTCTACGGAGGTGCTGTTCGACACGATCCCCGCCTTGGCGCACCATGCGCGCTTCATCTTGACATAGGCCAAGCTCGCCTCATCCTGCGCGGCCACCAGCACGTCGAGTCGGGGCTGAATGCCGCGCGCCAACAGCTTGTCGACTCGCTTTTTCACGTCTTCGCGGACGAGGGTCGAGAGAGCTTTGCCGTCGAGAATCCGGGCGTTCATGGTCGCGCTTTCCATTCAGGGGGCATCCTTGCGGAGGGGCTTCATCGCGCCGCTGGCCTCCAGGGCTTCCCACTCACCGCTACCCTGTTCTACGAGTTCCTCGGGGACATGCTCGTCGGTTTCAGGCGCGGGTTCTTCGGTCTCTTGTGTGGCAGCGCGCGGGAAGTCGGCCATCACCCGGGCAAGAACTCCATTGACGAACTTGCCGCTTTCGGCGGTGCTGTATTTCTTGGCAAGCTCCACAGCCTCATTCAGCACCACGACCGGTGGCACTTCGGGCACGTGAAGAAGCTCATAGACCCCGACTCGAAGGATCGTTCTGTCCACAGCGGCCAGACGGTCGTAGTCCCAGCCGGTCAGACGCGTTTCGATCACGTCACGGATCGCTGAGGACTCTGTTGCGACGCCGCGCACAAGTCGCTCGGCGTATTCGACGAGTTCGGCGTCCATCTCCGACTCCTCTCGAATCTGCTGGATCGCATCGTCGGCGCGGACCCGCGCGATGCCCATTTGATACAGGGCGCGAAGCGCTGCGACCCGCGCGGGCCTTCGGCTCTTAACCGGCATAGGCCCCTTCATTCAAGAACGAGGGCACAAAGGCGGTGGACAGGTTGCCGGAGACATAGTCCGGGTGCGCGACCAGCCGCTGAAGGAAGCCGATGTTGGTGGCGATGCCGTCCACGTGGAACTCGTAGAGGGCCGATTGCAGCCGGCGCACGGCCTCAGCGCGGTCCTTTCCGCTGACGATCAGCTTGGCGAGCAGGGGGTCGTAGTAGGGGCTCACCGAGAGGCCCGCATAGCAGTGGGTCTCCATGCGGATGCCATGGCCGCCGGGATCGCGCCAGCCGGTGATGAGCCCGGTACTGGGGTGGAAGTCTTTATCGGGGTCCTGGGCCGTGATCCGCGCCTCAATGGCATGGCCCGTGAGTTTGATGTCGTCCTGCTTGAAGGGAAGCCGCTCGCCGGCCGCCACCTTGAGCATCGTCTGAACGATGTCGATGCCGGTCACTTCCTCGGTGACCGGATGCTCCACCTGAAGGCGCGTGTTCATCTCCAGGAAGTAAAAGTTGCCCCCCGCATCCACCAGAAACTCCACCGTGCCGGCGTTCTGATAGCCGACCGACCACGCCACTTTGACCGCTGCTTCACCCATCTTCCGGCGTAGCTGGTCGGGCAGGTCCGCGAAGGGCGCCTCTTCCAGGAGCTTCTGGTGCCGCAGGTTCTGAACAGAGCACTCGCGCTCGCCGAGGTGCACCATGTTCCCATGCGTGTCGCCGATGACCTGGATTTCGACGTGCCTCGGCTCGACCACACACTTTTCGACCAGCATCTCGCCGCTTCCGAAGCTGGCCAAGGCCTCGCCCGAGGCTTGGGGCCAGGCTGCGATGAGTTCGTCTGGGGTGTCCACCCGCCGAATGCCGCGCCCACCCCCTCCGGCGACGGCCTTGAGGAGCACCGGAAAGCCTATCTGCTCGGCGATTTTTAGGGCCTCCGTTTCGTTCGGGACCGCGCCCTCGCTTCCAGGGACCACGGGGCATCCCGATTCGATTGCGGCGTGTTTGGCGCGGGCTTTGTCGCCCATCGCCTCGATGGCTTTGACCGGCGGGCCGATGAACTTGACCCCCAGCGATTCGAGGGCCTCGGCAAAGGAAGACCGCTCGCTGAAATAGCCGTAGCCGGGATGGACCGCCTCCGCCTTGGAGATCTGGGTGGCCATCAGCACGTTGGCCAGGTTCAGATAACTTTCCGAGTTGGTGCCGGCGCCCACGCAGACCGACTCGTCGGCGAGCTTGACGTGGAGGCTCTCGGCGTCCGCCTGAGAGTAAATGGCGACGCTCTGCACACCCATCTCACGGCAGGCGCGGATGACCCTGCAGGCGATCTCTCCTCGATTGGCAATCAGGACTTTCTTGAACATGGGCTATCGGGATTTTGGAAAGCGACGCGCGGGGGTCAGGCTCAGAACTTCTCGTGTCCGGGGTGCTTACAGTGCACCTCGCCGGTCTGGGGATTGTAGTCGTAAGGCTCCTTGCCGAGCGGGCACTTGTAGAAGTCTTCGCCGAGGCGGGTCTCCTGGATCGTCGACGGATACGCCTCGCCGGCGGTCCAAGCGATCTGTAGCGACTGGCGGAGCTGATTGATGTTGCTCCGGCAGACCTCGTCCCGCGCTTTATAGATGGCTTGCCCGACCAAAGTCTGCCCTTTGCCGTCTGGGCGGGCGCTCTTGGTGGAGCTGCCCGTGCCGACGAAGTACACGCCGGCGAGAATGCAGATGATCACCAGCGCGATCATCGTCGCTACAAGCGTCTGTCCTGCGTTTTTCTTCATGCTTCCACCTTCAGGAGGGCGATCGGCTGGCCGAATTGGACCGGGTCTCCGGCTCGAACCAGTATCTCCATGACCTCGCCGCCCTCGGGAGCGACCACGTCGTTGGCGATGCCGAGGGCTTGAACGGTCGCCACGATTTCACCCGCCTGGATCGTGCAGCCCTGGGAGAGGGAGTCGTTGGCGGATTGAAAAAACCCGACACACGGCGCCGAGATGGCCACTTCGCGCGGGCCGGCGTCGACCAAAGCTGATGCCTGGCCCTGAGCGCCGACAGCGGGTCGCGGAGCGGGCGCGCCGGGAACCAGCTTGGCTTTGAACTTGACGCCGTCGGCTTCGAGTTCGACCTCGCTGAAGCCGTGCTTGCGGGCCGTCGTCAGCGCCGCCACGATGGCGTCTCCCGCGTGATCCGTCATGCGCGACAGTGTACCGGGACCGGCACCTTGCCCTATCGCGGCCCGCGCAACCGGCAACGTTACCGGGTCGCCACTCTATTGCCGCGTGGAATGGCTTTCCTGGAGACCCGGCGGCGATTGCCGCGACGGGTTCCCCGGGGGCATTCATGAGGGGATTGAACGGACAAGGCGGACTCTTCGAGTACGCCGCCATTCGCCGGGCGGCAGAGCGGGCGTCTGCTTCGGCATCCGAGATCTACGCCGCCATCTTTGGGGGCGAGTGGGAGCTGAGCTTTAGCTCCGCGAAGGCAGTTGGCTCCGAGGAGCTTCCATGCCTTCTCGGGCGCGTAGCCTCAGAAGGGCCCTGCCTTTGCGCTATCATCGGCGGTGAACTTGAGGGACGGTGCGTGGTGTGGCCGCCTCAAGGCCTCAAAAACGCCCCGGAAATCCCCCTGTTGCGCTACGAACTGGTCGCCGAGGCCTTGTCGAACTGCTTCATCACGGCGCTTGCCGATCTCTCCCAAATCCCGTTCTGGGGATCCCAGATGCGCCTCAAGGAAGGCCCATGCTGCCTGCCCGAGGATTGGGCAGACCCCGCAGCGGCATGGAGCTTTGAGGCCGTCTTGAGCCACGGACCGCACCCCTATCGAATCAGCGTCGCGCTCCTGGCGCCCTCCTCCGACCTCTTCATGCTTCAGCAAGGCCTTTGCTTGGAAGCCGCCGCCTGACCAAAACTTCAGACGCTTTCTGAAGTTCTCTCAAAAACGCACCGAGAATCGGAGTGAGCGCATGAACACGACTGCACCGACCATCGAACGGCTTGTTGCCGACATTTCGGACTTGCCCACCATGCCGGCAGCCGCCCTGGCGGTCATTCGGGAAACGGACTCCGCCGTGGCCAACGCGAGGTCCATTTCGAAGTATTTGGTGCAGGACCAGTCCCTGGCGACGCGTGTCCTGCGGCTCTCTAACAGCGCCTACTATGGCCTCACGCGACAGGTCAGTGATATCAACGAGGCCGTGATCATCCTCGGGAACCGAACGGTCAGGAACCTGGCAGTGATCGCTTCCTCGTTCCCTTGGCTTTCCAGGTCGTTCCCCGGCTACGGCATTGGTCCCGCCGAAATGTGGAAGCACGCCTTTGGCACCGGTGTTGCCGCAAAGGTTGTCGCAAAGCTGAACGGCGAAGTGGACCCCGAGGCAGCGTTCACGGCCGGCCTCATCCACAATCTGGGCCTCGTCGCGCTGAGCGCACGGCTCGAGGGCAGAAGCGGCGTCTTGGTCACCCACGCCAAGCAATCCAAAGCCACCTTTAGTGAGATCGAGAGGGCCACATTCGGTTTTGACCACTGCGAAGTCGGTAGCTATCTTGCCGAACAATGGAACCTTCCCGCGGGCTTGACGGCTTGCATCCGCTTTCATCACGCTCCGAACGAGGCGACGGCCCACCAAAACTTGGTGGATTGTGTTCACGTTGGCGAGCAGTTGGTCTTCGCGATGGATCTTGGGATCCCAGAGCTTGGGATGCTGCATCCCTCGAGCCCAGACAGCCTTCGACGGTTGGGCATTCAGCCGGATGCCTACGAGCAGTTGGTCGAGGAGTGCGCCTCGGCCTTTGCCGATGCCGAGCATGCGTATGGCATCAGCGCAGGCCAGCAGCGCGCCGCTTAGCGACGCTTCACAATAGTCGCATCGACGCGCGCAGCATTCTGCCTCCAACCTCGAAATCCATCTTGGGGCCTTTCGGCTCGCGGGTCGTCGTCGTGGCCGGAACACCCAACGTATCGCATCATGAGTGCGAGGCGCTGCGCGCACGCTTGCTCCAAGCAGCGAGGGTGGTGGGTGAAGAAAGGCAACGCGCTGATGGCGGAAAGCTCTGGGATCGATTCGTGCGGCTCCCTGAGGAATCGCACGTGAGCCGCCTGGCGGGTTGGGCCCTGTCTCGGATGGCCCTGCTGCAGCTTCTTGAGGGCTGCATACCAGCCTCAACGAAGGAGCAGAGCATCCAAGCGAGCTTGGCACATACCCAGGGCGCAGGTGCGGCCGCAATTCTCCAGGCAGGTCTCCCGTTGCGGTTCGACGGCATTGGGATCGATATCGAACCCTCGTTGCGAGCAACATCAACGAAGCTGGACGCCCGGGTACGCCATCAAGAGGACCCGCCGAGCCTGGAGACATTGGACCTTTGGACGCTCAAAGAGGCATGCCACAAGGCCGACGGGCTTGAGGGCGACACGGCGTTCGCGGAGTATCGCGTCGGGCCGTTTGAGTCGAGGTCCCACATCGGGATCGACTCTCCAACCCGCCGATACGCGTCAAGGCTTTGGGAAATCGAGGGCTTTCGAGTCGCGGTCGCCTTGCGCAGGCACGGGTGAAGCCTTGAACTAGAGCTTCATCGCCACGATCAGCCCGTCCCGGATTGGAACGATCGACACGTCCCACGCCGGATCGTGGACCAGGAGCCGGGTCGCGGTGCGAATGCCCTCCGTCGCCTCGGACTTATCCGAAGGGTCGAAGATGCGCCCGGACCACAGCATGTTGTCCATGAGCAGTACGCCGCCTGGCCTCAGTTTCTCGGCGATCACGGGCAGGGAAGCCGGGTATCCGGCCTTGTCGATGTCGTTGAAGATGACGTCGAACGGACCCTCCGCCTTCTTGAGCGCTGCGACGGCCTCGCCCACGGTGTAGCGCACCATCTCGCTGTAGCCCAGGTTCGCCAGATGCTCGCGGGCCATCGCCGAGAGGTCCTTGTCCCAGACCACGTGGTCGACCGTTCCGCCGCCGTTCTCCTCGACCGCCTTGCAGAACCAGGCCGTGGAGTAGCCATAGCCCGAACCCAGCTCAAAGACCCTCTTGGCGCCCACCATACGCGCAACCTGGTAGCAGAAGTGGCCTGCGGCTGGGCCGATGATCGGAAAGCCGTGCTCCTGGGCATAGGCCTCCATGCGCTGCATCTCGGCGGGGCGGCCGGGAGTCATGGCGTCAAGATAGGGCTTGAGTTCCGGGCAATAGAGGTCCATCCGCCGGAATCTACCCTGAACCCACCGTGAACAATCGGCGCAATGAACCGTTTGAGCCACGTAAGTGTTCTAGTGTCTGATTGGACCTCACGGAGCGAATAGCAATGAAAATCATGCGAATTTTAGCGGCCGGCGTGTTGGCGTTGGCAATCTCGTCGATCTATGCCCAAGGCGGCGGCGCAGCCGGCGCCAGGGGCCAAGGCGGACCCGGAGGAGCGGGCGGTGCGCGAATGGGCGGACCCGGCGGCCAAGGCGGCATGCGCATGGGCGGCATGGGTCGCGCTGGCGGCGGACGCCTTCTTCTCAACGCCTCGGTTCAGAAAGAGCTCAAGATGACCAAAGCCCAGATCGACAAGGCTCAGAAGACCTTTGGTGAGGGCGCCGGCGGGGGAGCGGGGCGCGGACCCGGAGGCGGCGGACCTGGTGGCGGTGGAGCTGCCGGTGGTAGGGGCCAAGGCGGACCCGGAGGCGGCGGAATGACTGACGCTCAGCGCGAGCAGCGACGTCTCGACATGGAGAAGCAGATCAAGAGCGTGATCAATGCGACCCAGTTCGCGCGTTATCAGCAGATCACGTTGCAGATCGGGGGTGCAGGGGCGCTCACGCGGCCCGACATCGCCAAGCAGGTCGGCATCACCGACAAGCAGGTCAAGCAGATTCGCGACATCCAGCAGAAGCAGTTTGAGTCCATGCGCGGCCAGATGGGCGGGCCTGGCGGAGGCGGCAGGGGCCCCGGTGGCCCTCCGGCTGGAGGCGGCAACATGATGGCGCAGTTCCAGAAGATGCGCGAGGAAACCAACAAGAAGGTCATGGCGGTCCTCACGCCTCAGCAGAAGAAGAAATGGGAGTCCATGCTCGGATCCCCTTTCAAGCTGCAGATGTAGTTCTCGTCAACTGACCTCCAGAAAGGGCCGTGCGGATTCACCGCGCGGCCTTTTTCCAATTGGGATGGAGTTTTCTTGAGCTTGTTGGCGGCTCGGGTGGCTTGGCCCGCGCCGAAATGATCTCGAACCCCTCCGACAACATATTCGCAGGGAATTCTCCACCGGCGTCGAACAAGCAGAACCATGGCAGACATCCACCAATGGGTCACCACATCCAATGCGTTCGACGGCTATCGGGTTGTGCGGGGCTTTGGGGTCGTCCGAGGCATCACGGTCCGAAGCCGATCGGTCATCGGCAGCTTCGGCGCGGGAATCCAGACGCTCTTTGGAGGCAACATCACGCTCTACACGGAGCTCGCCGAAACGGCCCGCGCCGAGGCCTATGAGCTGATGATCCAGCATGCGGCCGCCATTGGCGCCAACGCGATCATCGCGATGCGGTACGACGCGAATGAGATTACGTCGGGCGTCACCGAGGTTATCGCCTACGGTACTGCCTGCTACATCGAGCCGATCCCTCAGCCCTGACATCCCATCCATCGGTGGGCGCGCCCTGGGACCAATGAACCCTCAAACCCAGGCGTCGTCTTGGCTTGATAGATCTCGCCCTGAGCTGGGCGACAAAGGAGATCGAATGATGAACACACGAACTTGGATGACGATTGGAGCGGTTGCCGTATCGCTCACGACCGCCCTGGCCCAAGGCGCAGGCACGACCAGCACCACTCAAGGCAACGATCAGAAGGGTGGCGCCCAGCAAAGGCAGCAGCGCCAACAGCGCCAAGGCTTTCAGGGACAGCTTCAGATGGCCGGACCAGGCCTTCTGCTCAACGAAGCCGTGCAGAAAGAACTCAAGATGACGCCTGAACAGGTCGAGAAAGCGAAGACGGCGTTTGGCGCCAACCGCCAACAAGCTAGGGGCGCAGCCCAAGGCCAGAGGCGCCAGGGTGCCGGGGGCGGTGCTGGACAAGACGTGCGCCAACTCCTCGGAAACCGTCAGCAGGAAGTCGAGAAGCAGGTCAAGGAGATCCTGGACGAAAAGCAGTTCGCCCGGTTCCAGCAACTGCAACTTCAGCAGCAGGGCGCTGCGGCGCTCGTGCGGCCGGACGTCGCCGACAGGGTCGGCCTGAGCCAGGAGCAGAAGGACAAGATCCGTCAGATCCAGCAAGAAAGCTTCGCCTCGCTGCGCGAGGCCATGCAAGCCGCGCGGACCGGCCAGGGCGCCGATCGTCAGGGCGCGATGGCCCAGATTCGCGAGAAGATGATGAAAGCCCGCGAAGAGTCGAATGCGAAGATCATCGGCATGCTCTCCGCCGAGCAGAAGAAGAAGTGGGACGACCTCCTCGGCCCGGCCTTCAACTTCGAGCAGATCAGGATCGGGAAGAAGTAGGGGATTTCCCCCTCACCCGGTTCGCTTCGCTCACCGGCCTCTCCCACGGGTGGAGAGGCGGTTTGTCTCTCACATGAGCAGAGGCGATCCCCCTCCCCTTGTCCCGATCTTCGGGATAGGGGGGGCGAAGATCCCGCGCCTCACGGGAGGGTAAGGGGGTGGAGGTTCCGGGCCCGAAATCCACCTCGCCCCTTGCTTCCGAGTCCCGACGGGTCGGGAAGGGAGAGGTCGGTGAACGAAGTGAACCGAGTGAGGGGTCACTTGCCCGATATGTTCCGAATGCCGGGTGAGAGGGGGGGCTTGGTGGTCAAGGAATATTGAGCCCGGCCCTACTTCGAGAGCCCCTCCATCCTCGCCAACCGCTCTTGCTCGTTGGCGACGAGCCACGGGTCCGCCGAGAGCAGCTCATAGGCCCGCGCGAAGTACGGTTTCGCCTCCTCCGCCCTGCATAGCGCCAACAGGCACTCGGCAATCTCCTCCTGGCCGTAGCCATCCTGCTGGCCGGCGATTTCCTGACTCAGGGCGCGCTGCTCTTCAAGGGCCTCCTCGATTCGTCCAAGCGAGCGCTTGCACCGCGCGACGCACCACTTGGCGATGCGCACCGGGTCGGGTTTGCCTTGCTCGATGCGGAAGGCCAGCGCCTCTTCAAACAGCGCAAGCGCTTCGTCGTAGCGGTTTTGCCCATGATAGGTCCAGCCCAGGTTGTTCAGGAGCGAACCCCGCCAGTTCCGCGCGGCGGGATCCTGCGCCGCTCGCGCCAATTCCAACGCTTTCAGGTTCCAATTGACGCTTTCCTCGCCCGAGGTCACGATCCCCATCATGTGTGCGGCATCCACGCCGAGGAACTCCTCGCCCGCGGCCTGCGCCACGAGGAACGCCTCCTGAAAGAGCGGGGATGCGGCCGCCGGGTCTCCCGAAGAGTTGAGCACCCGCCCCCGCTCCAGCAGGTACCGGACTTTAACCTTCGGGCTCAAGTCCACGTGCGGCCGTACTTCTTCCAGTGCGGCATGAGCCTCTTCGAACCGCCGCTGGAGGCCCAGGGCCCGCGCCACCTGGGTCTTGGCTTCCCAGGCATAGGCTTCCTCGCCTTTTGTCCGCGCCTGGGCTTCAGCCTCCACGAACCGGGCTTCGCTGGCTGCGGGATCGTTGAAGTCCCAGAGGTCAAGGAGTCGGGGAAGGGCAGGTTCCATTGGGAGACTCTTTTACCTGAACGCACTGTTTGCGGTGCGTAGCTATCGAGCCTTGCCACCAAGCCCAAGCCTCTCCGCCAATGCACTCGACAGAACCCCATCTGGGTCAAGTTCCGACTTGAAAGATCGCAGTGAGGCCAGAGCCTCGGCTCCCAGATACCTCTCCACATCCGAGGGACGCAGCGTCGAGTCCTTTGCCAGATAGAACCGCCCTTTCGACTCCAGCACCAGGTCGTTCATCCGGTGGCAGAGGTCCCAGAGCCGCTCCCGGTTCGCCTGCGTGACCTTGAAGTCCATCGCCAGCGAGTAGCCGTCTACCCCGTGCGAAAGCAAAAACGGATCCGGCCGGTGACGCTTCATGACCACCAGGAAACTCTCAAGCCTCGCCTCCCTCTGCATCTGAAGCTGCCGCCCGAACACGTAGCGTGCGTGCTCCTTCGGGACGAAGCTCTGGTACTGGATGAACCCATCCGGCAGGTAGGCCCAACGCCAGTTCGGCACGTAATCCAACAGAAACGAGAAGCCCACCAGAGTATCGCTATAGGGCTTGCCGTCGCCCACCTTTCGTCCGGCAAAGCTCTTGGCGGCGTTGATCAGCCGCATCCCAAAGCGCCGGTTGAACCAGCGCAGCTTGCGCCAGACCGCCGACTTGGGGAAGATGCCCATGACCGTGTCGGGCAGGTCCTGATGGCTTGGGCGCAGGGTCATGCGCGCACTCTCGGCCTTCGTGTACCAGGCCGCGTGGATGAGCCCCCGGCCCGCCGACTTGCCGTGCCCGAAGGCGTCGATCCAGCTCACCAAGTAGTCGGCTTCGGACTCGTATTGCTCGAACGCCGCGAACTGCTCCTCCCAGTTGGCGCAGCTCACGGGCAACACTTGCAGCTCGCCGCATTCGACCTTCTTCAGCTGGAGCTTCACCCGCACGATCGCGCCCAGCAGCCCTGCGCCCGAGATGGCCGCGAAGAACAGCGGGTCTGTGGGCGTCAGCGTGCGCAGCTTGCCATCGGGCGAAAGCAGATCTAACTCCAACACGTGCTCGCCGAGTGTGCCTTCCCTGAAGTTGTTCTTGCCGTGAATGTTCATGGCAAGCGCGCCGCCGAGGGTCGGGAACATGGTGCCGCTGACCACCGGGAGCCACCAGCCGTCTTCGAGCGTGTGGCGCCAGACCTCCTCGATCGTCACGCCGCCTTCTCCTTCAAAGATCCCGGTCTCGGGGTCCCATCCAAGGATGCGGTTCATCCGACAGAGGTCGATCAAGATGGATTCGGGAAGGTAGTTGGCATCGCCGTAGCTTCGGCCAGCGCCCCGAAGGCAGACTTTCCGGCCGGTGTCCCTCGCCAGGTTGAAAAGGGCGGCGATCTCCTCGGCCCGGGTTGGCCGGAACACAAACGCGTCGGCGCCGCCGAGCATCCCAAACCCTGCGACATGTTCGACTCGGTCGGGCGTGACGCCCAGACCCATCCCCATCGGAGCCTCGACCTTCACAGTTTCAACCTCCGGAAGATGAAGCTCGGAATGCGCTTGATGATCGCGAAGATCAGCCAATGCTTGAAGCTCAAGTAGTGCTCCCCTGTCCGAGAGGCTTTCCTCAGAATGATCTCTGCCGCTTTGCGCGTGGGCATGAGAGAAGAGGCAGGCAGATGGTCGGTCATCTCGGAGGCTGTGGGTCCGGGCTTGACGGTCACCACCGTCACCCCTTGCCTTGCCAATCGGTTTCTGAGGGCCTCCATATAGGTGGCGACAGCGGCTTTACTGGTGTTATAGACCGGCTGGCCGCTGCGCCCCCGGTCGCCGGCGACGCTTCCGAGCGCGACCATCGTGCCGCGTTTGGCGCCTTCGAAGCGGATGGCGGCCTGATTCATCCAGGCGATGCAGCCGAGCAGGTTCACGTCGACGATCTCGCGGTCCTTGGCGAAGGCGTATTCGTGCGCGCCGACATCAGGCATGACCCCAGCGGCGTAGATGATGAGATCCAGCCCGCCAAGCTGTTTGGTGGCCTCCTGAAAGAGATCCGGCACGGCGTCGGTGTCGTGGACGTCGTGGACAAAAGTGATGACGCGGTCAGGGAGTTCGGCGCGAAGTTTCTCGAGGCGGTCTTCCCTACGTGCAATGGCGGCGACCTTGCAGCCGCGTTCGGCCAGCAGGCGCGTCAGCGCCTCCCCGATCCCTGAGGACGCTCCCACCACGATCGCCGTGTTCCAGTTCATCGGCCCGTTATCTGTAGCCGCAGGTTCCGTGCCTGCGCACTCCTTCCGTCCTCGCAATCCCGTAGGGCTCCTGTAGCCGCAGGTTCCGTGCCTGCGCACGAGTCCCTTGTACCCCTGCCAAAGCCTGCGGCTACCCTTAACTACCCCTATCAAAACGATACGCAGGCAAGGAACCTGCGGCTACAGATTCACCTTACCGGTCCAGCAGCGGCACCTGCACGCCGCTGAGCGCAAAGACCGCCGACGCCACAAAGAGCACAACGCTCGCAAGGACGTGCGGGTCCCTCAGCAGGATGTCCGCCGGCTCGCCGCCCTCCTCCTTCGTGAAAACGAGCAAAAGGTAGCGGGCGATTCCATAGGCCACAAAGAGCGTGCTCAGGATCAGGGCAGGGAACTTACGGGCGGTCTCGCTCTCGATGGCGTAAATGCCATAGCAAAGGGTGCTGGCGGTCGCCGTGGCGATGACCAGCGCATCGAGTGCTCCCTTCGAATAGCCTCCCAGACTCTCACGACTCGCGAGCTTGGAGTCGCCCTGCAGCAAGAACTCGTGCCGTCGCTTGGCAAAGCCCAGCATGAGCGCCAGGGAACCGGTACAGAAGAGCAGCCAGCCCGAAATCGGCACCCAGATCGCCGCCGCGCCGAGCACGGCGCGAAACACGAACCCGGTGCTGATCAGGAACACGTCCGCGACCGGCACGGCCTTGAACGCGGCGTTGTAGAGCGACTGAAGCAGGAGGTAAGCGCAGAGGATGGAGAGGCTCGAGGTGTTCAGCAAGAAGCCTCCCATCGCGAGGCCGCCCACCAGACAGATCGCGGCGATGATCCAGGCGGATCCGGTCGTAAGGGCGCCTGAGGCCAAAGGGCGGTTCTTGCGCTCCGGGTGTTCGCGGTCGCGGTTGACGTCCAGGATGTCGTTGACGGCGTACGTCCCCGAGCTCACCAGGCACATCGCGCCAAAGGCGATGATCGCCAGGCGCACGGCCTCAGGGTCGCGGAACTTGCCGGCAAAGAGGAAGGCGGCGAACACGAGCAGGTTCTTGGTCCACTGCCTGACGCGCAGCAGCCTGATCACCGGCCCGAGTCGCATAGCTGGATTATGGACGTTCCTGGAACTCATGACGCGCCTCGCGTGGTCCTTAAAGTTAACCGGGCCACGATGAGCCCTAGCCCTTGAAACGAGAGCTGAAATCAACTTGGAATCAGCATTCTTGCTGGTTAATGGAGCAGAGATGTGGCAGTCGCGGCAGAAAACCTATGCGCTTCGCCCCAGCTAGCCACCCGGCAAATAGACCGTTTCCCGTTTTGAGGCTGGAATAGGTACAAAACGTGTTATCATGGAGCAGCAAGGATGCAGCCTGGCGCTTGCCGCGAGCACGGGTGTTTTGGCTATTAAGGATGCGGCGAAATAAGGAGAGTTCTGTTGATCAGCGAGGGTCTCACCGAGAAGAGAAGCCTTGACCTTGGCAAGAAGCAGGAGCGCGACACCGTTTTGAGCCTGCCGAACGTTCCCATCAAGGTCATTCATTACCGCAAGCGAAAGCGTGGCCTGGACGTATTGGGCTCGCTTCTACTGCTTGTCCTATTTTCGCCACTCATGGCGATCATCGCCCTTTTGGTCAAGCTCTCCAGCCCAGGACCTGTCCTTTACGCCTCGACCCGCGTCGGCCGCGGCGGCAAACCGTTTGCCTTCCTCAAGTTCCGATCCATGTACACGGACGCCGATCGCAGGCTCGCCGAGCTCAAAACGAGCAACGAGAAAGACGGCCCCATCTTCAAGATGAAGAACGACCCGCGCATCACGCCGGTCGGCCGCTTCCTGCGCAAGTACAGCCTCGACGAGCTTCCCCAGCTTTTCAACGTTTTCAAGGGCGACATGAGCCTCGTCGGCCCCCGCCCGCCGATTCCTCACGAGGTCATTCAGTACGACGAGTATTGCCAGGAGCGCCTGAGCGTTCGCCCGGGGCTCACCTGCTATTGGCAAATCCAGGGCCGCAGCAATCTGAGCTTCGACGAGTGGATGGAGCTGGACCACAAGTACCTTCGCGAGATGGGGCTTTGGACGGACCTGATGATTCTCATCAAGACGCCACTCGCAGTCCTCAAAGGCGACGGCGCGTACTAGGGCTGGCCTGAACACGGGCCTGTTTGAACCCGACAATGGTATTACCGCTGCGCATGCAGCCAGGTACCCTCGAACTCATGGCAGCCGTTTCCCATCCAGGCCGGGCCTTCCCGGAGGGCACCGTCATGGGCTTTCCCGTGGCGGCATGCACCCGCGAACAGATGGCCGAGCAGGTCTGTAAGTGGGCTGTAGAAGGAACCCCCCGATCGGTGTTCGCCTCCGCCGTACACTTCGCCATGGAGGCGCGCGACCATGCCAAGTACCTGGAGATCGCCAAGCGCGCCGATGCCATCGTGCCTGATGGCGTACCGCTGGTCTGGGCGCTCCGCAAGCAGGGTTTTACCGAGCAGCCGAGGGTCGCAGGGCCGGATCTCTTGCCGGCGGTCTGCGAAGCCGCTGCCAAGCACGGCATTCCCGTCGGCTTCTATGGGGGCACCGAAGAGATGGTCGAGACGTTGGCCAAGAACATGGCGAAGAGCTATCCGAAGCTGAAGGTGGCCTATGTGGTCTCTCCTCCCTTCCGAAAGCTGACCGAGGACGAGGACAGGCAGGTCCGCGCCGACATCGTGGCCTCCGGAGCCAAGATCCTGTTTGTCGGCTTGGGCTGTCCGACTCAAGAGGCCTGGATCGACGAGCATCGCGACCTGCCGGTGGTCAAACTCGGTCTTGGAGCGGCTTTTGCCTTTCACGCCGGAATGCTCAAGCGCGCGCCAAAGTGGATGCAGAAGACGGGCACCGAATGGGTGTACCGGCTCGTGATGGAGCCCCGGCGGCTTTTTATGCGCTACTTCCGGCACAACCCCCGGTTCCTGGTGTCCCTCCTGCTGCGCAAGGGCGTTCGGTAGTCTCCGAACAAAGAACGAGCCGCCCGACCTATGCCGAACGGCTCGTCCACTCACGCCCCAATTACTTCAGCGAATCTTCCGCAGCCAAGCCTGCATTGGCCCGATACCACGGGATCGTCTTGGCGAGGCCCTCGGCGAGACCGTATTTCGGCGTGTAGCCCAAACCTGCGACCTTGGCGATGTCGGGGCAGCGGCGCGGCGTGGCTCCCGGTGGCTCCTCGCCGGGGAAGATTTGAGGTTCCCTTCCAAACTGCCGCACCACCTCTTCGGCGACTTCGCGGATGGTGGCCTCCTCTTGGGTGCCCACGTGATAGATGTTCAGGTGCTTGCCCTTGGTGAACGCCAAATAGCAGCCCTCGGTGAAGTCGTCGATGTAGCAAAAAGCGCGCGTCTGGCTCCCGTCGCCCTGAATCGGGAAGGGAAGCGAACCGCTCGGATGGGTCTTGATGGCGTCCTCGGCCCTCAGCACGAACTGAGGCACCACATGCTCCCAACCCATGTCGGGCCCATAGGCGTTATGCGGGCGCACCACCACCACGTTGTCAAAGCATTCGCGTCCGTAGTTGATCGCCAGTAATTCGGAGATCAGCTTCCCGCCCCCATAGGAGTAGCGGGGGTTCAGGGGATCGGGGATGAAGAACGGCGCGGATTCGTCGGTCGGCACGCTCGGAGGCGTCTGGTAGACCTCTGAAGAGGACATCAGCCAGTAGTTCGGAACGCCGTGCTTGATCGCGCTGTCGAGCGTGTGAATGGCGCCCTTGACCCCAACTTCGAGCACCAGCTTCGGCTTTTTGTAGAAGAACTCTGTGCCGTTGACGAAGGCGAGGTGAGCCACCGCATCCACGCCGGCCGTGGCTTTGTCGACGGAGTCGGGATCGCGAATATCGCCGACGATGAACTCGATGTCGCTCATCACGTCTTCGAGCCGCCGCGCGCGTCCCCGAGAATTGTTGTCAAAGACGCGGACCTTGTGGCCGTCGCGCAAGAAACGCTTGACGAGCGCTGCGCCAATGAAGCCACTGCCTCCCGTTACGAGGACATGCATGGCTTCTTCTCCTTGGCCGTCCAAGCGTTCACGGACCCAAGCCGAACGTAACGAATGCCCTCCGGTGTGTCGCCGGCCTTGAGCTGCAGCACGTTCCAGCAATCGTAGATCACGGCAGGGCGGGCCATCGTCGCCATCAGGCGATCGAGGTCCAGCCACTCGTACTTGGCGTTGTTGTTTGCGATGACGACGGCGTGGGCGTTCTCAAAAGCTTGGTCGATCGTGGCGGCTGTGAGGCCCAACTCCTCGATCGCGCCGTGCGCCACCGCGAAGTCTTGGCCCACAATCTCTGCGCCCGGAAACGTCTTGCGCATGGCGTCGGCGAGGAGCGTCGCTGGGGTGCCGCGAAGGTCGTCGGTCTCAGGACGTCCCTTGAAGGCCAGGCCGCAGAGCGCGATCTTGGGCTTGCCGGAAACGCCTTTCATGAGGTCGCCGAGCGATGCGGCCACCCATCCGGGAAGCTCCTCGTTGAGGCGCCGTCCGGTGCAGATGAGCTCCGGCTTGAAGCCGAAGTCCTTCATGGCGTGCTCCAGGATGTGCGGGTCCTTTTCCAGACACGGCCCGCCGACGAAGCCTGGCAGCGCGATGTTGGTGCGGGTGTATCCCAGCTTTCCAGAGGCGATCACCTCGTGGGCGTCGAGGCCCGCCGCCTCGCAAAGAAGCGCCACTTCATTGCCAAAAGCGAAGAATAGATCACGATAGGAATTATCAAGAAGTTTTATCAATTCGGCAGTTTCCAGCGTCGAGACTCGCACCGTGGTGGGGGTCATGTGCTGGAAGACTGCGGCCGCTCGCCAAGCTGCCTCAGGGTCGAGGCCACCCACGATCTGCGGCAATGACCGAAGTTCCGCCAATGCGTTGCCTTCGATGGTTCGTTCTGGACAATACGCAAGTTGGTAGGGTTTACCAGATCGCTCCAATATCGGCTGGACGACCTTTCGCGTCGTGCCCAGTCGGACCGTCGAGCGCAAAACCACGAGGCTATTCGGCTGCATCGCCCCGGCAACTTCCGTCGCCGCGCGCTCGACCATGTCCATCCTGGGGCTGTGCTCGCTGTTGAGCGGGGTCCCAACGGTCAGGATAAACAGGGAGCAGCCCTTGACGCTTTCAGCCGAGATGTGCTGAACGAAGCGGAGGTTTCCCGCCTCGAATTGCCGCTTGAGCCTCGAGGTCAAGCCCACTTCGTAAAAGTGTGCGTGGCCCGATTCGAGCTTCTTGATCGTGTCTGGGTTGATTTCGACGCCAACTACTTTGAATCCACATTCCGCCATAACGACGGCAAGGGTTAACCGAACAAATCCCATGCCGAGGATGCAGAATTCCTGATCCTGCGCAACCATCACTGAATTCAATTATGGCAAGACTGCGTTGGTTCCCCAGACCCGCGGGAACCCAATCCGCACCCGAAAAACGGAGGGCGGCAGGTTCATCGAGCCTTCGTGCCTGCCCTTTTCGAAATGCGCCCGGATTCCATGAACAGAAGTATGGTTTAGCTTTCGCGATGCTCCAGATACCAGGCAAGAGTCTTGCGAAGACCATCCTCAAGGCGGGTTTCCGCTTGGAAACCCATGATCTCCGACGCACGCGTGCCATCGAGCGCTCGTCTCGGGGCGCCTCCGGGCTTGTCCACGTCCCACACCAGCCGTCCTTCATACCCAACGGTGCTGCAGATGGTCTCGGCAAGCTCCTTGATGGAAGTTTCGCGGCCCGAGCTCAGGTTAAAAACCTCTCCGTTCAGCCCGCGATCCGTCGCGAGCAGCACACCCTTGGCCGCGTCCTGAACATAGAGCAAGTCGCGGGTCTGCGACCCGTCTCCCCAAACGACGATCTCCTCTGCGCCGGCTTCTTTCGCTTCGAGGGCTCGCCGGAGAAGGGCGGGCACCACGTGGGATTTGGCCTCGTCGAAGTGGTCGCCGGGGCCATAGAGGTTGGTCGGGATGATGTAGGTGTAGGAGAGGCCATATTCGCGGCGCAGCCCCTCGGCGAGCGAGAGCAGCTCGCGCTTGGCAAGGCCATAGAAGGAGGTTACTTCTGATGGGAAACCTTCATAAATCTGGGACTCATTGGTAGGAACCGAGGCGTCCTCCGGGTACACGCAGATCGTGGAGACGATCACCACGTGCATTCCGCCGGCCCTGGCGGCGGCTTCCAGCACGTTGAGCCCCATTCGCAGGTTGTCGGCCGCCATGCGTCCGGGGTGGTCCTTGTTTAGCCCGATACCCCCGACAAAGCCCGCGGCATGGATGATCGTGTCGATCCGGTTCTGAGCGAGCCATTCTGCCAAACCTTCGAACCGGAGCAAGTTCAGTTCGGAGCTCGATGGCGCCAAGTGCGCTCTCTCTGCGGCCTGTCGAACGAGATGCCTTCCGAAGAACCCCGAAGCGCCAGTTATGAGGAGATTTCCCATGGTGGTATCGGGCCCGACATGGGCCCGATACCTATTCTGGCCAAACGCGCCGCCAGGACTAGTTGCCGCGGAGGTTCGGGACGCTCAGTCGATAGGAGTCAATCTGAAGTCCCATCGTGTTCAGGTTCACTGGTGTGAATCCGATTTGGGCCGCCGGTGTGCCGCTGAGGATCGAAAAATCCCAATGAAGCGGATCGCGCAGACAAGCCACCGTGTCTACCGCATTATTCGTCACCGAGTTCAGAGTCAGCGAGAAGGCATTGGCCGAATTGATGATGACGCCGCTGTCGAGCAGCACGTTGGTCGATACCAAGTTGCGCTTGGCGTAGCGAAGGTCCTCGGTCGGATAGAGGGGCAGCTTGGGGTATTTGGTCCACGGAGCCTTGGTGACGTCATAGGTGTACAGCCGGTTGTACACGATACCGCCCGGAAGGACCGAGGCTGCGGCCCAGAGCAGCCCGCGAGAGTCCAGCACCATCGAATAGGTGCATCGGAGCATCATGTTGTTCTTGATGACGTTGTCGTTTCCGCCACCATTCTGAACGCCGTTGTAGCAGTCGACCATCACGTTGCCAGTGATCGATGTACCGCTGACGAAGTCGTCCAAATACACGGCGGTGACTCGGTTTACGCTCGCGGAGAGGTCCTGAAGGGCCGGAAGCTTGCGGAACAGGTTGTCCCGCACGACGTTGCCTTGATAGGTTAGGTCGCGCCCAACGTAGACGGCGCCGGTGTCGCCGGTCTCCTTGCAGACGTCAAAGATCTCGTTGCGCTCGACGAGGTGGTCATTGCCGCTGAAGATGACGCCGTATTCCGGCTGATCGTAGATGGCGTTGTTCGCGATGCGCGCGCCGACGCCCTCGACCTGGATACCAGCATCTCCGGTCTGGACGAGCCGCCCGCCCCGGTAGATCTGGTTGTTGAGGATCTGGTTGTTGCTGCTCGTGAGCGTGGCTCGGCTTCCCCCTGAGAGGAAGATGCCGCCATAGCCGGTGTCCCGAATGTCGCAAGCCTGCACCTTTAGATCATTGCCGGTCATCGTGATGGCCCGGTGGCCCAGGTTCTGCATTGCGCAGTTCAGGAACTTGAGGTTCGAGCAGGTGTAGCCGACGATGCCTCCTGCCCGGCTGTTCTTGAAAACAAACCCCTCAAGCGTGATGTTCGAAGCTTGGACGAACTGAACGAAGACCCCTTCGAGCAGGGTCACTTCGGTGTTCTTCGGTGTCCCCGAGTCTTGCGACCAGAAGTACATCTTCCCACCTGCGCGGTCCACATAGTATTCGCCAGGCGCGTCCAGTTCCTCAGGAATGTTGACGAATCGATAGCGCATCTTCGCCTTGATGTTGTAAGGGGGTGCGCTTGCCAGCGTTACCACGCCCAAGGCCCTGTCATAGCCTGCAAGGGCGATCGTATGGTCGGCCCAGTGGTTGCCAAAGTAGCCCTGCACCCAAACGTCGGAGAGCGACCTCCACGAGGCGGGCCTTGCCGCGTCGCTCTGAAAGACCGCAGAACCCACCTTGGCGTTGACTTTTGCCCAGCCCGTGTTCGGCCAGGCGGCAAGCCGTGTCGGGGAGCCGTTCTGAACCAGCTCAAGAGGGGCGGGGCCCATGGTTTGCCAGGCGCCGCGCGGCTTAAGGGTGCCGGCATTCGGCACCCCGGCAGCTGAGAGGCTCAGCTCGTAGATGTAGGGCGCTGCGGCGGGACTGAAGCGGCTCATCATCCCCGGGTCGGACGCCTTTGCCCAGCCGGAAACCGGCATGCCCCCGTCGAAGACGGCCCCACGAGGTGTTTGGGAGCGAAAGATGATCGGTCCCGTGGAAGTCCCCGAGTCGGTGTTTCCGAGGGTCAGGGTTGAGGACATTGCGTAGCGCCCGGGCAAGAACTGTACGACTGCTCCCTGCGAGGAGAGCAAGTTCTGGGACCGCAGCAGCCTAAGGCGCGCCTTGGCGCCCTCAAAAGTTCGGAGGGGCCCGTTGGTGTTTGTGCTATTCGGGCTGGAGAGCGTCCCAGCCCAGGAGTCGTTGCCGTTGGTCGCGACATAGAGGGTCGTGGGCGCACCGAGGGCGCCGGCAGACAGTACGAAGGTCAGCAGTCCCAGAAGGACGCGGACGGGAGAGCGAAGCAGGGGTTTGGGGGTCCCCTTTCGGAAAGAACAGAACTGAATCATGGTCACCTTTGCCAAGCAAATGAGCGCTCGTCGCGAGGGCGCGCGACGGCAGCTGCAACGGTGCAGCAAAGCAAGAAGCCATCAGCCAGTCCATCCGATACGCCAGTGGAGATTGCTTGGCCCCGACGGCGTTGTCGAGGCCAAGCGCTTTGCGTTTTTTTGGCCAGGACCTGGTTGCAGGTTCTGTCCCAAAGAGGGTCAGGGCAATCCTTGGATGGACTGCGTTCGAAGGTCGGGCACGGTCAGGCGATAGCTGTCCGCGACCAGACCCATCGTCGAGGGAAGGATGTCGGTGAACGGAATCGTCGAGGCATTGGACCCATTGACGACCTTGAAGTCGTAGTTCGCCGGATTCATGAGCGCGGCCTTGCCGTCAGACACATTGCTCGCGACCGTGTTCGGCGACACCAGAAAGACGCTGTCTGAGACGATCTGGCCAGAGTCGATGTAGAGGTTGTACCGAAGCAGGTTGCGCTCCGGAACGCGCAGGTCGCTGGACAAATAGCCGGACAGAAAGGCGTATTTGGTCCAAGGCGGCGTGTTCAGATTGAACGCTTGCAGGCGCGTGTAAACCGTGCCGCCAGGTTGGACGGCAGCCGAGGCCCAAGTCATGCCACGTCCGTCGGCGACGATGCTCTCCGACGTGTCGATGAACATGTTGTTCGTGGCCTTGTTGTCCTTGCCGCCACCGATAAGGAGGCCCGACGAGCAGCGCACGAACGCGTTGCCCGTGACGGTAACGCCGCTCATAAAGTCGTCGAGATAGACCCCGACCACGCGGCAGATCTCGGAGTTGGCCTGCTTGGCGACGACATCCCGAATCAGGTTGTTTCGAACGATGTTGCCCTGCATGGTCATGTCGCGGCCGATGTAGATCGCGCCAGTGTCGCCCGTCTCCAGGCACACTCGAAAGATCTCGTTGTTCTCGATGACGATGTCATTCCCGGAGAAAAGAACCCCGTACTCGGGGATGTCGTAGATCGCGTTGTTTGCGACCCTGGTGCCCACGCCCAAAACCTGGATGCCCGCTTCGGAGCTTGGCACCAGTCGGCAAGTGTCATGAACCTGGTTATTGGTGATGACGTTGTTGTCGGGTGTCAACGTGGCGCGATCGCCGCCGGAGACGTAGATGCCTCCGTAACCGGTGTTGCGGATGTCGTTGGCGTGGATGAGGCACCCGTTGCCGATCATGTAGAGCGCGCGGTTGCCGAGGTTCTTGAACTCGCAGTTGACAACGTCGATGTCGTTGCTCGAATACGCCACGAGGCCGTGCCCTCGCCCGTTCTTGAATACAAACCCTTCAAACCTCATGTTGGATGCTGAGGCAAACTGCACGAGCGGGCCCTCTAGGAGGGTCACTTCGGTCTTGGCGGACCCGATCGGGCCGATGGGCCAGTAGTAGATTCGACTCAGGGTTCGATCGACGAAGTACTCGCCAGGTCGGTCGAGTTCCTCTAGGGCGTTGATAAGCCGATACCGCATGCCTTCCTTGATCCCGTAGCTGGGGCTAAGGGCGAGCGAGATCGCGCCGGTGGCTCGGTTGTAGGAGCTGATGGGAAAGGTGTAGTCAGCCCAGTTGTTGCCGAAGAAGCCCTGGCACCAGGTGTCGGAAAGGGACTGCCAGGCTCTTGAGCGCTGGGAGCCCGCTTTGAACGAATTGGAGCTTGTGGCCTGCCCGATGGTGGCCCAGCCATACTGCGGCCAGGAGGCGAGATTGGCTGGAGAGTCATCGACGAGCAACTCCAGCGGCGCGGGGGTCACCGACATCCAGGCGCCTCTTGCTTTAAGCGTCCCCAAGTTCGAGACTCCCTGTCCCGCGAGGTCGGCGCAGAGCACGCGCTTGGCGGCAGACGCCGGCAGACGCTTGAGAACGGTCTTGTCCTTGACCATGAACCAGGCGCTGATCGTCTTCCCCGCATCCAGGATCGCGCCGCGCGGGACGACCGACTTGTAGACGATCGGGGCGGCAGCCGTTCCGGAATCAGCGGCGCCAAAACCAAGCGTCGCAGACAGCTTGTAGGTGCCCGGCATCACGAGAACTTGGGCACCTTCTGCGGAAAGCGAGTTCGACTGCTTGAGCTGGCGGATGCGTGTCTTCGCGCCCTCGAGCGTGGCCTTAGGGCCGTCGGTCTGCTGCGCGTTTGGCGCGCTCAAGGAGCCCGACCAGGTGTCCTTGCCGTTAGGCGACACATAGATCGTTGTCGGCGTGGCCAGGCCAATCGCTGCCAATGCGCCGATCAGTGCCGTCAGTGCAGTCTTCGAGTTTGTGCGCCGGTGAGAGCCACCCCATCGCGGCACATGAGTTCGCAGTACCCAAGCCATGCTTTCTGTATTCCGTTGCAGGCTCAAATGGACGCCCGTACATATGCCATTCCAACGAAATGAAGGGGCCGTCTCAACGTGCCACCGTCGCACTCAACGTGCGAGCACGCCCCGGGGGCTGCCCGGCAAGACTGCCGGTATGCTACGCGAGCAAAGCTGGAGCGGCAGCCAGAGCGGGCTCGCGTCGGTATTCAGAAGGCGATCAATGAGAGTTGCGGTAGTTGGGGCGGGTTATGTGGGTCTAGTCACGGCGGTTGTGCTGGCGGATATGGGGAACGATGTCATTTGTGTGGACAACGACCCAGAGAAAGTCGCGAAGCTGAGGAACGGAGTTTCTCCCATCTTCGAGCCCGGGGTCGAGGAACTGCTGAAGCGCGGACTCGCCGAGGGGTTCCTTTCGATTTCCGATTCTGTCGAGGATGCGACGCGCAAGAGCGATATCGTATTCATCGCGGTCGGCACGCCTCCGGGCGTGGATGGCTATCCCGACCTCAGCGCCGTGCGCAGCGTGGCCGCCCAGATCGGCCGCAGCATCGACAAGAGGACCGTTGTCGTGAACAAGTCCACCGTCCCGGTGGGCAGCGGGAGCCTGGTGGAAGACGTGATCCTGGAGCAGGGCGCGGACGGGGGTCTGTTCGACGTCGTCAGCAACCCAGAATTCCTGCGGGAAGGCTCGGCGGTCAACGACACGCGCTTCCCGGATCGCATCGTCATTGGGGCAAAGTGCAAGGATGCGGCGGTCCGTCTGGTTGAGCTCTATGCCCCACTCGAAAAGCCCTTCATCGTCACCGATCTCGTCAGCGCCGAGATGATCAAGTACGCCAGCAACAGCTTTCTGGCGATGAAGATCAGCTATATCAATGCCATCAGCCGGCTTTGCGAGGCCTGCGGCGGCAACGTGGACGACGTCGCCCGTGGTATGGGAACCGATGCCCGGATCGGCCCACAGTTCTTAAACGCCGGCCTCGGCTGGGGTGGGAGCTGCTTCCCAAAGGACCTTCTTGGCCTTTACAAGATCGCCCAGCACCATGGTTACGACTTCCACCTCTTGAAGTCTGTGATGGACATCAACGAAGACCAAACCCTGCACGCGCTCGGCCGGCTGGAAGAGAAGCTCGGGACCTTCGAAGGGAAGACCATCGGCCTGATGGGGCTCTCATTCAAGCCCAACACCGACGACATCCGCGACGCGAAGTCGCTGGTCATTATCGACGAGGTGCTCAAGCGCGGCGGCCGCGTCCAGGCCTTTGATCCAATCGCCTCTTCTAAGGTCGAGAAGCTCTTTCCCGACGCGCACTATGTGAAGTCAGTCTTCGATGTGTCGAAAGACGCAGACGCGCTCATCCTCGTGACCGAGTGGAACGAGTTCCGCCAGATCGATCTGGCGCGGCTGGCGGCTCCAATGCGCAACAGAGTGCTCTTCGACGGCCGACGCATCTACAAGAAGGCTGCTGTCGAAAAGGCGGGCTTTGAGTACATGAGCGTCGGCAGTTGACGCGAGCCAGCGCCAGCGGTTTGATGGCCAACCCTATGAGAAGATGCCCCCAAAGCGGCCCTCTGGTATCAGCCGGTAATATTGCCTTAGTTCGCCAGAGCCTCGACCTGTTATCGCTGGTGAAAGCGCTCCGTCAGGCCGAGTATCAGATGGGTGCGTCGAGATCACGACGCCATCGCGGGGGAATCACCTATGCCTCGCGCAGGCCATCGTCAATGGCGCCTTGGAGTTCCAGAATTGAAACGACAGATTCTTGAGAGAATTAGCAACAAAACTGCAAAAATCGGCATAGTCGGCCTAGGGTATGTGGGCCTGCCGCTCGGGCTCCGCTACGTTGAATCCGGCTTTGAAGTCCTTGGTTTCGACATAGACCCGAAGAAGATCGAAGCTCTTGGCAAGGGCGAGAGCTATATCCGTCATATCGGGGAAGACAGAGTTCGAGACGCTGCGCAATCAGGCAAGTTGGCGGCAACCACCGACTTTTCGCGTATTGGCGAAGTTGACACGGTCATTTTGTGCGTCCCGACCCCCCTGGGCCAGCACCTAGAGCCCGACATGACGTACATCGTCAGCTCCCTAGATAGGGTCCAGCCTTTTCTGCGGCCGGGCCAAATGATGTCCTTGGAATCGACCACCTACCCGGGGACCACGAGGGAGCTTGTCGCGCCTTGTGCCGAAAGGGCCGGGTTGAAGATCGGCGAAGACATCTTCATCGTGTTCTCACCCGAGCGTGAAGACCCGGGCAACCAGAAGTTCTCGACAGGAAACACGCCCAAAGTGGTTGGCGGCATGACTCCGGCTTGTGTTGAAGTGGGTGTAGCAGTCTATGAGGCAGCCATCGACAAGGTGGTCCCGGTTTCGTCGCCCGACGTTGCCGAAATGACGAAGCTCCTCGAGAATATCTATCGCGCGGTAAACATCGGGTTGGTGAATGAACTCAAGATCTGCTGCGATCGGATGAACATCGACGTGTGGGAGGTCATCGATGCTGCCTCCTCGAAGCCGTTCGGCTTCACTCCCTTCTACCCGGGTCCCGGGCTTGGAGGCCACTGCATCCCGATCGACCCGTTCTATCTGACTTGGAAAGCGAAGGAATACAACTTCGAGACTCGATTCATCAGCTTGGCCGGCGAGATCAATCGAGCGATGCCCGAGTTCGTGATTGAAAAGGTGAAAGATGCATTGAACGCCCGCGAGAAGTCCGTGAGAGGCTCCAAGGTCCTTGTGCTTGGGCTTGCCTACAAGAAGAACATTGACGATGTTCGGGAGTCACCTTCCGTTGAACTGATGACGATGCTCCTGGACCTTGGCGCCAAGGTCTCCTACGCTGATCCGCTCATGCCGGAGACGCCAAAAATGCGAAGGTACGACTTGGGCCTGAAGAGCGTTGATGTGACACCGGAATCCGTAAAGGAGTTTGACGTTGTGTTGATTGCCACCGACCATGACATCTTTGACTACGCGATGATTCAGAAGTCGGCAAAGCTCATCATCGATACTCGTGGCCGGTACCGGGGCGAATTCCCCAACGTGGTCAAGGCCTAGGGGTGGGCCAATCAGCGCTTTGAGGAAGACCTAAGAGCTTGCGCGATATGCGAGGCAACGCGCTTTGGAGTCCAGAGAACCGTTGTGGGAGTTGGGGGAAAGCCACCCGTGAGGCCTTTGCGAAGGACCGCACAAAACTCATCAGGGTTCGTCGGATCGAAAATCTGACCCGACGGGAGTAGTTCTTCCGCGCAGCCGGCAAATTTCGATGCGATGACGGGTGTTCCGGTAAATATCGCCTCATTGACGACCAATCCCCAAACGTCGTCCAAGGTAGGCAGAACCATCAGGTCTGCGCGGCGATAGAGTGCCGGCATCTCTTCAAGAGGCACCTCGTTCAGAAAGAGGAGATCCTCAAGCCCGGATTCTTGAGCCTGCCGCTGCAAGTTTTCTCGCTCCGGTCCATCCCCTGCCAGCACAAGGCGAAACCTCGTTCCCTCTTTGCGGATCGTCGCACAAGCTCGGAGGAGAAGGTCTATTCCTTTGAGCCGCACCAATCTGCCCACATAGAGCAGAACCGTGCCGTCGAATCCAACGTCTGCCTTCGGCCCATCCAGTGTGAAGATGCCCGGGCTGACGCAGTTCTGGATCTGGCAAATCCGGTCCGGCTTCACGCCGAGCTGAAGCAAGTAGTCAGTGGAAGTCTTCCCATAACTAACATACCGGGCTCCCGCCAGCACGAAGCACTTGCGAATAACCTTCTTCGCGAAGCCCACATCCCGCTCGCTGTGGGGTGTGCCGCCCCACCAAATCCAAAAGGGCTTTCGCGCGATCTTTGAATAGGCCATGCAGAGCGCGGACCGGACTCCCATCTCGATCGAGAGGACGAAGTCTGGACGCGCTTTGCGCAGCTGCTTGAGCAGGTCGAGCTGTACTTGGAAATAGCGTTGGTCCCTTGCCCCGAGCTTGTTTCGCTTGGTCCATGGAATCGTGATCGAGTGATCGATAACGACACGATACGGGGCTGCACCTTCCTCGTATTTCTTCCAGGAGGCCCTGTTGGCATGCCCGCCCGAAACGAGGAGCGTCACATCAAGTTCTTCGGCGAGCGCTTCGTAAACGGGAACGCGATATGGGGCAACCACGTTCGTTGCGATCAGCAGCCGGGGTTTGGCTTTCGAATCCGGGGAGTTCATGGAGCTTGGGGAACGATGAAGTATGGCACGGCAAGTCGATCGTGCTTCAGCCCGGGGGGTTGGACGGGCCGTGTCAGACTCATGGCAGGAAAGAGGCCCAATGGAACAAGAGCTGGCGATGGATGGGGAACTGCGGGGCAAGGCGGTGCGTTGGAGCACACGGGCGCAAGGATTACGGTAATTCGTGTTCTCCAGGCGTTGCCAACTGTCCGTGTTTGATCCGTTGGTATCCTCAGGGACTGTAAATGCCTCAGGATGTGAAAGGAAGATGCCGAGAATTGGCCTAAACAGGGTCAAAGGTATAATCCACCCCGTTCCTCACCGGTCACCGGTCGGAGCAGGGCCATGTTGCCTTTGGGCCGACGCCGAACGACAGGGCACAAAACACAGTCCCATTGATCAGGTTCTCTTGCGATGTATAAGGTTCACTTTCGTCGAATAGCCTTCTTCGGGGTTCTAGGTCTGATTGCAGGACTCGTCCTGTCTGTACTAAGCCCCAAAATCTATGAAGCTCAGACGGGCTTGATCGTCGGGACGTCCATGAGGGTAGGGGCATCGAGCGTTCCGGACGACGTGGCCAACATCCTGTATCCTGGCGTGGCCCAGGACCCCATGAGCGAATCGGACCTCCTTCGGGGGCAGGGCGTGTTCTTCCGGGCGCTTCAAAACGTCGCGGACCGTCGCGGAGACCCCGGCTTGGTGAACAAGTTCCAGGAGCTCTATGCGACCTACGACGTCCAGAACCAGCGACAGGTCAACCTGATTTCCAACATTGCGATTTTGTCGGTCAAATACACCGATCCCCAGCTTGCGGCGGACATCGCCAACGAGATCGCCGTGGTCTATAACGAGACCCGGCGTCGAACCATGAACGAGCGCGTGGCAAAAGCCGTGGATTACGTCAACGGCAACGTGTCGGCGCTGCAAATCAAGCTGAAAGAAGCTGACAAGGCCCTCGAGGACTATCGTCTCAAGAACAGAGTCGCCCAGTGGGAGACCGCGCAGGGTGCCGTAACGAACGCAACGTTCGCCTTCGCCAAAGAGGTCAGCGACACGATGGCGGGCATCGGCCAGCTTGAAGGTGAGCTCCAATCCGACAAGAGGCTCCTAAAGGACCTCTCGGCGCGCCACAAGAGCCAAGTCCAGACCACCCGCAACCCGGTGGTCCAGCAACTGGAGGGCTATCTCACCGACCTTCAGAAGAGGCGCGCCGAACTAGCGGGACGCTATATGGACGATGCTCCAGCGGTGCGGGAACTGGACGCAGCCATTCAAGACATACAGGGGCGGCTGACGCGCGAGCGGACCAACAACCCTGACGTGATCGCCGGTTCGCTTGACAATTTGGACACCGTGACGGAGCAGGTGCGCTTGAGGGTCGCCACCAACGAATCGCGCCTCAAGGGCCTTAAGCGGGCTTTGACCCAGCAGCAGCAGGCGGCCCAGGTCAATGAAAACCAGAAGAACTCGATCATCCTAGACAGCTCTGCGATCCGTGAGCTCGAGCGCGAGCGAGCCATCTTGGAGGGCAGCTACTCCCGCTATAAGAGCGTCGCCGAAGAGCTTGTGACGCGAGAGAACACTGCGGCAGCCGCGGCGGAGGTGTTCTTCGACGCCGTTCCTCCTCGAGAACCTGTCGCGCCAGACGCAGTGAAGCTGACCTTGATCTGCCTGGTCGCAGGGATTTGCCTTGGAACGGTCTACAGCTTCAGCCTGGAAACGATGAAGGTCCGAATCCATACGGCCTCCCAGCTTCACGATCTTACGGGACTGCCGGTGGTCGCCTCCATGCCCATTCTGACTCGAGGTACGCCGAGGCAGCGAACGATGGCCCTCGCGCAAGGAAACAAGGGTCCGAGCGAGGCCTTTCGATACCTGGCGATCTCGTTGCTGGCCTCGGAAAGCTCCGACCTTGGCTCCGCCGTATTCACGAGCGTTACCGGAGTCAATCGGGCCCAGCCGGCGACTGAGTTTGCGATTGCATCGGCGAAGATGGGCAAGCGCGTGCTGCTCGTGGACTGCGATTTCGGCGACAGCCTGATCTCGTCCGCATTCGAAATGTCGGACAAGTCCGGTGTGGCTGAAATGCTCTCCAAAGCGGCTCTGCCTTCCGGAGATTCGGATGCCATCGGATATGCGACCAAGCACAGCGGGCTTTCCGTCTTGCCAGTTGGCGAAACCGGCGGCTCCGTGGTCTCCGACTTCGGCCTGACAACACTGGCCACGCTCGCAGCCGGGCTTCAAGAGAGGTTCGACTTGGTCGTGTACGTGGTCCCAGCTTGCGACGGATCGTCTGACGCGGCATTGATCGGTTCTCAGGTGGACCAAGTGTTCCTGGTGGTGTCTGCACGAAGGACGCCATTCCGGAACATCCCGATGGCTTGTGAACTGATGAAGCGCGCCGGAGCCAAGGAAGTCGGCGTCGTGCTGGCTGAAGCGACGCCGGGCGAGGAGCCGTTCACCGGCCAAGCCGGACGATCGGCGGCTTAGGAACTCCGTACAGCATGGCGATCACCGCAGCCCCAACACGACCTGTACTCGGCCAAAAGGCCGGACAGGACGTGAACGTCGGGTTCATCTGGTGGGCGCACATTTTGGTGGTTCTGCCATTCGCGGGCTCGTATGTGTTCGCCAACTTTCTTCAGGCCGTCACGATTATCCGAAACGGATCGGTCGTCCTTGGTGCCCTGTGGCTGGTTATCGCGTTTGTGCGATACCGCGTTCAAGCGCGGTGGTGTCTCCCCGTTGCGCTTCTCCTGTTTCTTCAGATTTGGGGAACGTTCAGCTCGGCGTTCGTATCGGCGACGTTTGGGCGCAGCATCCCGTTCAACTATGCGGACCTGCTGTTCCTGCGCTACATCTATATGTTCTTCGTGGCCTCGATTCTGATCCAGATTCAGCCGAGCCAACGACTTCACCTGATGCGCACGATCATCGTCGTGTGCGGCGCAAACGCCCTCGTCCAGTACCTGCAGTTCGTTCACTTCGCACCGGCGTTTGCCCTATCTCAGGCCGACACTCTAGGTTACGACCTGCAGAACTGGGACCAGCGCGCCGGAACGCGGGCGGCAGGTTTCTACACATTTAGCGGCAACAGCGCGTTACCGGATGCGCTGGTGGCCGCGTGGTTCGTGGGCCAGCTCGCGGTGCGAAAGCTCTCGGCCTGGGAGCATTTCGGCTTCTTCTTCTTTGTGGGCGGCTCGTTCATTGCGCAAGCCCGCACCCACCTTCCGGGGCTCCTACTGGTCTTTGCCTTTTATCTCTTCTTCCTCATTCGCAGTGAACGCGAGAGGGCGCCTGCGATCATCTCGGGGATCTTCGCAGGCATTGGAGTGCTCCTCGCCGTAGCATACAACCGACTTGCCTACATTTTTGGCGAGAGCTTCCTCAGTGCGGCGAACCTGAGATACCGCTCCTCGGTCGCCTGGAACCAAGCCAACGCGATCCTCAAGGACTTCCCTTGGACGGGTGTGGGCCCAGACCCGTCCGTCATCTCGAACCGTTCGATCTTCGCGGACAAGTATTCCTTGGAGCGCGCTCTGGAGCAAGGCTGGTTGGCACTTCAGGCGCAATTCGGCGTCGTCGGTCTCCTCCTTGGCATGATCGCCATTGGAGCCACGATCTTCTCGCCGATGCTCATCCTCCCCAAACCGCAGGAAAGCGCGCAGCGGAAGGGACTCGTGATCTCCCTGGCTCTGATGGCGACGTGCATCGCCCTGGGGATGATGGGCAACACGGTGCTGCACTGGGAGACCTCGTTCTATGTCTTCCTGCTGACTGCAGGACTCTTCATGCGCACCACTCAAGAGCAAAGCGACTTCACGCAGGCCAGCTACGGCCTCAAGGCGTAATACGCAAGAAACGGCAGCGAACCAACCACTGTGAGCCGAATCAAAGACGCCGCCATCCTCACTTCCGCCAAGGTCGTGGCAATGGTGATGCAGGTCCTCGCCATTGGGACTTATGTCAGAGTCCTTGGAAACAGCTCTTTTGGCGTTTTCGACTACTTTACGGTCGTCATGGCGTACGTGGCCCTCATCGAGCTGGGCGTGATCAATGCCTTTCAGCGCGAAGTTCTTGACTGCATGGCCACCGAGCGCCGACGCGAGGTTCCCTCGGTCTGCAAGTTGGTTTCCAAGCTGCTGTTGTTGGCGGCTCTGGCCGGCGTTCCGATTTATGCCGCCGTGTCGAAGTGGCTCCCCTTCGGGTTTCAAGGCGTACACAGCGGCGATCTCAGGCTCTTTGCCACGGTGGCCTGGTTCCACCTTGCCGGAACGCTGGCCCTCATGGCCCTAAACGCGCTGCTCACCGGCGCCTCGGCTTTCACGAGGCTCGGGATTCTGACGGCGTCGAACGGTCTGGCCGTGCCAGGACTCGGGATGGTTGGCGCGGTGGTCTCCAGGACTCCGGAGGGCGTGCTGATCGGCATGGCCTCCGGCTTAGTGTTCAGTGTGGGACTTGGGCTCGTGCTGACGAGGCCGTTTTGGGGAATTCCAGACTCCGTTCCCATCAGTACACCCGAGGTCGCGAAACGGCTCTTCGGTGTAGGTATCCGCGCTTACCCGGCACGTCTCAGCGCCTCGCTGGCAGGCTCCTTGGACCGCGTGATCATTGCAAACGTGATGCCAGGCGTGCTTACGACCTATGCCCTGTGCTTCCGGGTGGCCCAGTTCTTCCAGGAGCTGCTCGTCCCGATCTACCAGATGATGTTTCCGCCGATCTCGGCAGCCGTCGTTCGGCAAGAGGCCGATCGTGCTCGAACGATCGAACGGAACATCCTGGCGGGCGCGGCGCTTGGCACCTCGTGCGCCCTTGTCGGGGGAGGCTACGGTCTTTCGATCGTCAGGATTTGGAGTGGCAGCGACGTGCTTCCGGGAGTGGCGGCAGCCACCTTCTGGCTTGGACTATGCAAAGCCTCCGACCTGGTAGCCAACATCACGGGGATCGCACACTTTGCCCAAGGCAGGATGGACCGTTTGATCCCCTTCTTCGCCACCAACATGACCCTGACCGCCCTGCTGACGGCTCCAATGGTTCGATGGTTCGGGATCGGCGGCGTCGGCGCGATGAACGCGTGCCTTTCTGTGGCTCTATTGATTCCACTGGTCTTCACGGTGAGGAACCGAGTCGCACCAGATCTGCGGGTTTGGCGGGTGCTCCTTACGTTCTTCTGCACGCTAGCCTGTGGGGCATCGATTTCACTGGTTGCGGCGTGGGGCGCGTCTCAAATGTCCGGCACGTGGGCTCATGTGGGTTGGCTGCTGACGGCGCCGCTTGCCGTGGGGCTCTGCTTCGCCCTCGAGATCAAGCTGCTGCGTATCCCTGTTCCTTCCGCCTTACGGAGGCGTTTGCCCCGTATTGCCGCATGGCTTGGATCGAACGATCCATCCGTCCCGGAGCCCTAGATCGTTCGCCGCAGCACCGGGACTTTGGAGATACCAATTGCCATGACCAGGGCCAAGAGGAAGGCCCCTGCCGACGCGAGAGGGATCGATGCCCCAGCCAGGAAGCGGCTCGGGCTGAGCGGCGATTGCCCGATCACTCCCAGGATCGCTGCGTGGATCAAATAGACGCCAAACGTGAGTCCTGCGGTCGACTTTGCGAAGTTGGCGGCCCGCCCGGGCAAGGTCCAGTCTTTGAGCAAGTACATCATCGCGATCGAGCATGGGATGACCGTCACGCTGAAGTAGCCATAGAAGTAGTCGTAGTTCGTCTGCCCACGTTGAGACAGCACGGCGAAGTAGCCACCGGCGGTCGCGCAGCAGAAGAGCAGCCAGGCGGCGGCGAGCATGGCCTTTGAGGGTTTCCTTTTGTCGGTTCGCACCAAGTAGCCCATGAGGAAATAGGGGAGGTACGAAAGGAACCAGAGTGGAAAGGGTCCCGAGCCTATCTGGTTGTATTCTCGATACCCTTGTACGCCCGCCGCGTAGACGAACAACACGGCCGTTAAGATCGACAGCTCACTCCGGCTGCATCCTGCCACGACTTTTCGCAGGTACGGCGTGAACAGGTATAGGAACACCAGCATGAACATGAACCACATGTGATAGTAAGGAGCCCCGTCCAGCAGGCTCCCCAGGAGTTCTTGTGGAC
Source organism: Armatimonadota bacterium (assembly GCA_016223145.1). Classification (NCBI taxonomy): domain Bacteria; kingdom Bacillati; phylum Armatimonadota; species Armatimonadota bacterium. The sequence goes on from JACRPN010000009.1 coordinate 122,269, forward strand.
TCACGGGATGGCCCTTCGCCCGCTCGCGGAGGGCGGTCCAGCCCAGATAGAATGCCGACCAGAAGAGCGTCGGGACAAGGATCCTCGACATTCTCTTGCCATAGAAGGTGCTGAGCGACTCTTGTTTGGAGGGGTCCAGGAGGAGTGCGCCGCTGATCATCACCAGCACGGGCACGCACCACCGGCTGAGGGCGTCCCAAGCGTTCGCAAACCACCAGGCCATCGATCCGATCGCGTGGTCTTCCATCACGGGCGCTGAAGCATGGATGACCACAACGGCAAACAGCGCAACGATGCGCGCGCTATCAAGCCAAGCGATGGATGCCTTGGGTTCTTGGGAGGGTGTGGCCATGATACGGAATGTGTCGAGATTCTTTTCAGTCTATCAAGTCAAAGGTGTAGCAGGGCTCCTGATAGGGACGAAGCAACCGCCTTCCTTTGTCGCAATCGGCGGCCAGAGAACGCAGGTACATTCCTTTTCATGCCCAACAGCCCCAAGGCCACGCCCCTTTGCATCCTGACCCCTGTTATCGGGCAAGCCTCGGAGACCTTCGTTCGCGGGCACGTCGAGGAGGTCTTGTCTGGCGGGACCAGCGTGGTATGCCTCAGAAGGCAGACCGCGAGCAAGAGGGCCTGGGACGCGTCGGGTCCGGTTCTTGAGCTTGAGGGCGACGCTCCCAAATGGGTGCGCCTGTGGCGGCGGATCTACCGCCTCACGCTTGGCAAGGCCGCCGAGGCCAAGAAGATTGCGCGCTTTCTGAAGGAGCACCAGGTCGAAGCGGTGATGGTGGAGTATCTCGACGTCACCTGGAGATACCTCCCCGCGCTCAAGGCGGCGGGCGTCCGCGTCTACGGCAGGGGGCTTGGCTACGACGTCAGTTCGTACCTCAAGGACCCCAAGTGGGTGGAACGGTATCAGGCACTGAATGCGATTGACGGTATTTTCGTCGTATCTTCGCACCTGAAGGACCGTCTGGTGAAAGTCGGGATCAAGGATTCGATCATCGAGACCATCCCGTGCGGCAGCCACTATAGGGCTGAATGGAGGGAGCGAACGCGCGGCCCCGAGTTTCGGCTGGTCGCCGTGGGTCGTTTGGTAGGCAAGAAAGCTCCCCACTTGACGATCGAGGCCGTTTCGATGGCACTCAAGACCTGCCCCAACATGCGGCTCGACCTGGTGGGCTACGGCGCCCTGATGTCCGAGTGCCTGGCGGCCGTAGAGCGGTTGGGGGTCGGCTCGCAAGTCACCCTTCACGGGGCCAAGCCGCACACCTTTGTGGGTGAACTCATGGCCAAGGCGGACCTGTTCGTCCAGCACAGCCGCGTCGACCCCGAAACGGGCGACGAAGAGGGTCTTCCGGTCGCCGTGCTGGAAGCGATGTCCATGGGTTTGCCGGTGGTTTCAACTCGCCATGCGGGCATCATGGACGCCGTCGTCGAGGGCAAGACGGGAATCCTGGTGGATGAGGGGGACCTGTCTGGAATGGCGGCGGCGATCGAGCGGCTTTACAACTCGCAACAAGAATGCCTCACGATGGGAAAGGCCGGATATGAGAGGGTGCAAGCGGGGTTTTCGTTCGAGGTCGAGCGCCGCAGGCTTTTGGAGTGCATGGGGCTCGATAGCTGAGGGGCGCTTCACCGCTCCTTTCGCCGCTCGGCGAGCGCCTTTTGGTACACCGCCTCCATCTGCCGGATGTTGCTGGGAGCTGAGTATTCCTCGATGAAATCGCTCCTGCAGCGCTTCTGTACGGCCTCCAGCGCCTTTTCATCTTGCATGACGTTCTGAACCACTTCCGCCAGGTTCTGCGAGCTGGAGGGGATGAACTTATAGCCGTTTTCGCCGGACTTGACGATCACGCCCATCCCACCGTGATCGGGAACGATGACCGGAAGCGCGCAGGCGAACGCCTCGGTGACCGAGAGCGGAAAGCCCTCGTAGCACTGGGAAGGCATGATGAGCACCTTGGCGCTCTTCATGGCTTCGCGAACTTCTTCCGGCCCTTTCTGTCCCAGCCACTCGATGTTAGGCCGTCGGCGTGCCGCGTCGGCCACGACGTCCTCCATCGGCCCGCCCCCGATGATCTTCAATTGGAGCGAATCCGGAACGATCGCCCATGCGGTGAGCAGGCGCTGGATGCCCTTTTCGTGGGACAGCCGCCCAACAAAGAGGGCATAGCCGCCCTTGTGGCTCCCCACACCAGGGTCGGGGTCCACAAAGTTGGGTTTGATCGAGATCTTCTCGGCTGGCAGGCCCGCCTGGGTGTACTTGGCCTTGGCAAAGGCGGTCAGAGCGATGTACTGGTCCACTTGCGTGGCCCAGGTCCGCCGCTTTCGGTGATACCAAATCATCGCGGCAACGATCGCCGAAGCTGTCCGGCTCTCCCGATAGCAGGAGTGCATGACGCCGGGCCACGCAAAGGACTTGCCGACGCAGGCCTCACAGACGTGTCCATCGCGGAACAAAAGCCCGTTGACGCATGTGACGCGAAAATTGTGGAGCGTCTGAACGGTGGCGGCTCCGGCCCGCCTGGCCGCGTAGTAGCCTGCGGGAGAAATGAGCGGCAGCGTGTTGTGAAAGTGGACGATGTCGGCGCGATGCTCTTTGACAAGCGCATAGAGCTCTCGATACGACTTCCGGCTCCAGAAGGTGTTTTGGAGCAGTTCGAGGCGGCTGATATCCTCCACCTGACGGTTGTGCACATCGTAGGTCGTGACCAAATGGCCCGCGCCTTTCAGCATGGCCACTTCAGCCTCAAAGACCCCATCCTCTCCACCACGCAGCTTATAGCGGTTGTGGGCTACCACGATTCTAAGGGGATCCATGCGACAGTGTCTATCCTACCCACCGCTGCCGTAAAGTATCCTTACGCTTGGATAGCATGAAGTGGATCGCGGGTCTGGGGGCAGTTGATTCCGGTCCGAGCGGCAGGGCTCTTCCTGCGCGTTCCTCGCCGCTTCGCAAGGGAGCGAGCCGGCGCTCTGTGACGATCTTCAGGCTGGCAGCGTCCATTGCAGGGGAGTTCTGATGGCTAGAAGGCTGGCGTTTATCGATCATTCTTTCCATCAGAAGACCCGTTCGAGCGACTTCTTTCTTGAACTGCTAGGTACCCAGTACGAGATCGTCCGGCTGTGGGACCACGGCTGGCGGGGTGGCCGCCGCGTCACGTCTGAGGAGATTCTGCAGCATTCGCCCGACGTGATCCTCTTCTGGCAGGCGGTCGGCACGATCCCGGAGCTGCGAAAGCTCAATCGGCCGTTCATCTGGATTCCGATGTACGACTCGGCGATCAACAAGACCGCATCGTTTTGGGCTTTGATGCGTACGCTCCCCGTGGGGATCGTGTCCTTCTGCGAGCGGATGACCAAAGACTTGGGGAGGCTGGAATTTGACGTCCTGCCGGTTCAGTACTACCCCGAGACTTCGATTCAAGGCCCTCCGCAGAGGGTCGGCGCCAGAAACCTGATGATCTGGCAGAGAACGGGGATTGGCATCGACACCGCGGCCAAGCTGATCGGCGGCCAAAAGCTCGATCGCGTCGTGCTCAAGGTGGATCCGGACCCCGGATATCGGGCACAGGCCGCCAAATTGCCCAAGGTGGGCAGCGTCGAGGTCGAGGTGGTTTGGGGGCACCTCAGCAAGGAGGAATACATGGACCTCACGTCCCTCAGCACCATCTACCTCGCGCCCAGAAAGGTCGAAGGTATCGGAATGTCTTTCCTGGAGGCGATGGCCTCTGGTTCGGCCATCGTGGCTCCGAACCGGCCGACCATGAACGAATACCTCGAGCATGAGCGGACCGGATATCTCTATGATTTGAGAAGTCCGGCGCAGATCGACCTCGAGAAGCTGGACGAAGTCCGCTCCAATGGCCTTGAGGCGCTGCGTCAAGGCAGACAAACTTGGCTCAAAAGCTGCGACGACGTACTGAAATTCGTCGAACGGACCGATTTTGAAGGTAGGTTCATGGCTGCGTTCGAAACCCAGGCTCACCAGTGGCTCGATCGGATAAACCGAGTTCCGAAGTACTTGTGGAACCGATGGTTCTAGCGTGGCGTTTCAGTAGAATCGCCAAGAAGAGATGAGAGAAGCCCCAATCAAGGGGCGTATGAACTTGGGCTGAGGGCCCGCTGGCACAAACTTTGCACCCTTTTCGTTTGAGTTACAAGGATAGCGTTCGATGACAGATCATCAGGCAACCATGGAAGGGCCGCCTCCGCGCGAGGAGTCCTTTGTCGACAAGGCGATCAACGGCGCCCTTGCCGCCTATGCGTCCCCCGGCTTCTGGCCAGGCGTCGCGCTGGCCATTGGCATCTCAGCGTGCTATTGGAGCCTGTTCATGGGTCTTCCAGACCTGTGGGACAGCCCCGACGGCTATTACTCCCACGGATTCCTGGTTCCGTTTATTTCGGCTTATATCGTCGGAAAGAACTGGGAGAAGCTGAGGTCCCGTCCGGTGACCTTCGGATGGCTGGCCATTCCGTTCCTATTGCTCAACTTCTTCATCCTGCGTGCGGCCTTTGCGGCGGACCTTGTGGTCCTTCTCTCGTTCAGCTTGGTGGCCACCCTGATGCTCCTGACGTGGCTGATCGCGGGCTTCCGTTGGATGACCGGGCTCGCGCTGCCCATCCTCTACCTCTTGTTCGCGCTTCCCATCTGGACGTTCGCCATCGAGGTCTATACGAACCCTCTTCAGAGCACCTCGACCGGCGTCGCCTTCAGCCTGCTCAAGCTGCTCGGCTTCAACCCAATGCGCGATCAGGCCAGCACGACGATCTACCTGGACCACTTCACGCTCGATGTCGGAGTTCCCTGCAGCGGCTTCAAGCTGATCATCGCGGTCACGGCCTTTACGGTGTTCTTCACCCTGATCGCCAACCTAAGGTGGTGGTCAAACCTGGTGATGTTCGGCATGATCATCCCGCTGGGGCTGTTCATCAACGGGCTCCGCGTGGCCATGATTGGCATGGTCGGTGATGGGTTTGGTGCCGACGCGGGGATGGCGTTCCACGATTGGAGCGGCTACATTACGCTGCTCATCTGCTTCTTCATCTTGTTCAAAATCGCACGAGGTCTGGGATGGAAGGACTGAAAAAACGTATCTATGTCATCGCGCTTGCGTTGATCCTCGTTGGGGCATTCAACACCTATGCGGGCATCACGTCGTCGAGCGAACCCAAGACGGAAGCCTGGATGGAAGAGCGCGCACCCGACGTGGTCCTGAACATGGGTTACGCGACCAGCGCGGACAATCCCGAACAGTCCTACCGGATGGACGAGACCACATACAAGACCTTGACGCCTTACGGCATCGTCGCACGGTCCTATTCGGGCAAATCGGGGGACTTTGACGCGGTGCTCATTGCCAGCCGCAGCCGGTCCAGCTTTCACGATCCCAGGGTCTGCTTCACCGCGCAGCGCTGGAAGATCCTCGATGAGAGGCCCATCATGATTGAGACCAAGACTCGGGGCACGATTCCGGCGACCCTCGTTGTGATGGAGGGGCCGCGAACCCGGCAGATTGCGGCTTATTTCTATCGAGGTCCGACTGGCTTCAAGGGCTCAACCGTTCAGCTCAAGTTCGACATGTTCGTCCAGCGCTTGTTGGGCCGATCGGACGTGGATGGCGTCTTCTATCGGTTCATCCCGGGAAACACGAACTGCACCGAAGAGGAGCTGAAGCACTTCATCGCCGAGTATCTGGAAGAGGCCAAGAAAAGCAGCGGCGGCTACTTCTAGCGGCGCTCGGATTCGCCCCTGTCGGGCGTTCCGTTTTGCATCGCCTCAGCTATACTCTCTTGCCGTGGCAAGAGTTCTAGTGATCGACGACGAAGAGGACGTGCTGTTGGCCGTCACGCGAAGACTCAAGCGCGACGGGATCGACGTCACCCCGGCCGCCAACTCGGAACAGGGCACTCTGAAGATCCTTCAAGCCGACGCCCCTTATGACGTGGTGATCACGGACATGAGCATGGAGAACCCCGAGAGCGGCCTGGAAGTGCTTCAGGCAGCGTTCTCGCGCGATCTGCTTGCCGAAGTCATCGTGATGACTGCCTACGGGAATGTGGCCAACGCCGTGGAATGCATGCGCCGCGGAGCGTTCGATTACGTCGAGAAGAACAAGCCCGGCGTGGACACCTTTGAGCTTTTGGCGGAGAAGGTGCAGCTAGCGATGAACCAGCGCAGAAGGGACCTCAAGACCCTTGGAATGTGGGAGCACGCGACCCAGGCAAAGGGATAGGCGGACAGAGCTCCGGCAAGTTGTCCTTCCCGGCGTTTCGCTACTTCGCGATCTTGTTGCTGAGGAAGTCCAGCCCGATCATGATCGCAAAAAAGGCGATCCCAAGGCCCAGAATCATACGGGAAATGAAGTCGTCGATCGTGGCCTTGCCGCGGAAGGTGGTTCGTACCGATCCGCCGCCCGACATGGCATCGCCCTTGCCGGTGACGATGACCAGCATCGCGAAAAGAAACGCGACCAGCGCCCCCAGGGCAAGCAGAATACGGTAAGTGATCTCCACGGTTTGTCCTTCAGACCTGAGCGACAGATTATACCTACTGGAGCGTCAATCGCCCGAAGGTGTACTCGATCGCGGCGTAGATTGAGCCTGCGATCAGCGACCCGGCCATGGCGTGGAGCATGCCGCTCGCCCAGATGCGGCGGCCCATTCCGGGATACGGGCCCCGCTCGACGGCGTATTTCTCGAGTAGCTCCTTCGCAGAGCGAATGCCCATCAAGACGTGCTTGTCGGTGGGGGGTCTTGTCGTGATGTACTTCTGCACCAGGCTCCCGATCGACCGCCAGCCGAAGAGCGCCACAATGGCCGCAACGACCACGCGAAGCTCCTCGTAGGGGATCCAGTGGATCTGGTGGATGCCGACGAACAGGCTGACGCCGGTCGCGATATTGGTGCCGCAGCGGGGATGGATCCGGGGCATGCGCTTCACCACTTCGAGCTCCAGGGGTTCGCCGCGCTCGATGGCATGGACCGCCATGTGCTCCGCTGCGTGGATTCCCGCCATCGGCAGCAGGCGAAAGGAGAGAAGGAAGGCCGCGAGCGGCAGGGCGTTTCGCAGCCAGAAATCGCCGGCCGGCGTGTCTGCAAACTGCGGGACACGGGAGGCAACGCCCATCCCAATGTAGTCGGCGAGCACGAAAAGAAGGAAAAGCAAAAAGCCGGTACAAATCAGGGCAAACCCCGATGCGCCGGCCTGCAGCTCACCGTTCGTGAGATACACGCCGAACGGCGTGGCCATACCACCCACCAGTTGCGGCCTAGGCGGCTCGGAGGGTAGTTCCATCAGGTCGCTCACCCCCACCGCGCCGAAGTAGAAGCCGTCTGCATTCACCACAAACAGGTGGGAAAGCCCCAGATCGCTGAGTCGGCGCAGCGCTTCGGCGCCGGTCGCTGTGGGCTCGATGGTGTCCACCGCGGGCAGCATGATCGAGCTGACGGGCTCTTTCCAGTCCGCGCCAGAGGCCAAGGTCCTGGCGAGCGCGACGTCAGTGACAATTCCCACGAGCCGCCCCTCATCGACCACCGGAAGCTGCCAGCCGGGGTTTTCGCGGAAGATGTGTCCCGCCCTGCTGAGGGAGTCGACCGGGTCGAGCGCGACGTCATGTCGCGTGAGCGCGCCGATCGGGGTGGCCAAGGGGTCCGCAGACATGAAGTACCGTTCATTCTACTCGCGGACCAGGCTCAGTTGAGGGAGCGGACCGAGGACTATCCTGCCGATGTTAACATTGGGACCAAGATGAAACGGATCGGCTTGATCACGAGCGGAGGCGACTCGCCCGGCATGAACGCGGCCGTCAGAGGGATCGTGCGCTCGGCGCTTCGGCGAGGTGTTTCCGTCGCGGGCTTCCTTCGGGGCTATGACGGGATCATCCAGAGTGACTGGATGGAGTTGGACTCGCGCGCGGTGGGCGGCATCATCAACAAGGGCGGGACCATCCTTCGCTCGGCGCGCAGCGCCGAATTCAGGACCACCGAGGGCCGTGTCAAGGCGATCGAATCCATGAAGGCGCTGGGGGTCGAGGGGCTGGTGGTGGTCGGCGGCGACGGGTCGCTGACGGGCGCCTTGATGCTCCACAACGAGTTTGGGTTCCCGGTGATGGGCGTGCCGGGCTCGATCGACAACGACATTGCGGGCACCGATTTCAGCATCGGCTTCGATACGGCGGTGAACACGGCGGTGGAGGCGATCGACCGCGTCCGTGACACGGCCTACTCCCACGACCGCGTGTTCGTGATCGAGGTGATGGGGCGACGTAACGGGTTCATCGCGCTGGAAGCGGGTCTGGCAGCTGGGGCGGAGGCCGTTCTGATTCCAGAGCGGCAGTACCAGATTGGTGCGATCTGCGAGGAGTTGGGAAAGTCCTGCGAGCGGGGCAAGAAGAGCAGCATCCTGGTGGTGGCGGAAGGGGCCGCGCGCGCCTCAGACATCAAGGAGCTGATTGAAAAGCGCACCGGATTCGACACCCGCTACCTGGTTTTGGGGCACATGCAGCGCGGTGGCAGCCCGACGGCATTTGACCGGGTTCTGGCGCTGCGGCTTGGGGCGTTCGCCGCGAACCGCTTGATCGACGGCCACACGGGCGAGATGGCCGGCGTGGTCAGCGGGGAGCTGGTCTCGCCACCCCTGGCCTATGTGCTTGCGACAACCCGTGAGGTTGATCCCGAGCGTCTGGAACTCGTCGACCTGATGGCGCACTAGCGAACGGACAGAGGGACAAAGGCAGGAGGAACAAGAATCGCGGATCGCGACCTCGGTGGACACCGGCCTGCACCAGCCCTTGGCGTGTTAGCGCCGACATCACCCCTTGGTTAACTGGCTCTACGCTAATCAACGTATGGCCCGGAGATCCGGTGCGTCCATAATCCAGGACTAGGGAGGAAATCATGTTCTTACCGATCGCACTGTGCCTCGCGTGCGCGGCAGTCGAGGAGGCCGTCACATTCAGCTTCGAAGTTGGAAGGGCGGAGATGGCCGTTGCGGCCCTGGCCAAAGAAACGGGGCTCCCGATGAAGACCGCGGGACCAGTTGGAACAGAAACCGTCTTCCTAAAGGTCGACGGACTCTCGGTTCAGGCCGTCATGGACTCGCTTGCCAGGACCACTGCGGCCGAATGGTCGAAGAAGGATGACGGCACGTATGTTCTGGCGCGTACCCAGGCGATCATCCGGCGGGAAACGCTGAGGGAGACAGACCGGAGACTGACCTTGCTGAACTCGTGGAGGGCAAAGCTTGTCAATTGCCTCCGCGTCCCGTTCGACGAGAGGACCCTGCTCGGGATCGTCAAAGAACGAGCGGCTCTAGAGGACAACAACGAGGATCAGAATCGCACTGAAGAGCAACAGCAGAGAACTTGGGATCGAATCCAGGAGCTGGATCGGTGCGATCCCGTCTATCGCGTGCTGGCAAGGTGTTTGCAGGGCCTCGACCTTAGGCCGGTGGCTACGCTACCTTCCCAGGCTTGTCTCGTGTATGCGCTCCACCCGAATGCGGTGCAGAAGCAGCTCCCGCCGTCGGCAGTCGACGCCTTGCGGCTCCTGCAACCTGAGCAAGTCGCATGGGGCAAGGCTTTGAAGACGAAGCCCCTAAAGGAAGGCGAAGATGCCGATTCGCGGTTTTGGACGGACCACACAATTCGGTTCTTTGCCTCGAACGGCCCGGGAAGCGTATTTGGCGCTCGGTCAGATCCGTGGGCCAGGACTTTGCCGTTCGAAGGCAATCCCACTGAGGTCCTGCTGACGGTCTCCGGCTATTCCGAAGACTCCTTCCGGTTCAGTGTTCAAGTATTCGGCTCAAAAGACCAACTCATCATGAGCTTCGATTGCGATGGCGCATCGACCTTTGACAAAAAGGAGGCTCTGTTCGGAGCCAAGGAACTGGAGTTCCCTACGCCGGCGCCATCCCCCGAAACCCGGGCCCTTTGGGCGCGCATGAAGGGAAGCGGCGAATCGGTCAAGGGCGCGATCAAGGTGCTACAACGCTTCCTCGACGACCCCGAAAGGAACGAGCCCCTTTGGCTTGGGAACCAGGAGATGTTGAGCACACTGGCTGACTTCAATAAGAGGAGCGTGATCGCGTGTTTGCCTGACGACACCAGGTTCGATTTCGACGAGGCCTTGGACTTGCACGATTACTTTAGGTCCACCGATCTGAGGATCGCCGAGACCGACAAGCTCATCGAGCTTGCGCCACGCCGATTCGCCAGCCATTGGGCGCATCGCGCCAGCAGAGCGGCGATGGCCTCCTGCGCCATGTCCTACCGAACCCAGGGCAGGATCGATCTACTGACATACGTGGCGCTCGTCGCGCCACTGGGCGATTCTGCCGACAGGTCGTTTCCCGGGCTGTTCGTGCAGTTGATCGATCCGGACTATCGGTCGAGCTACGCCTCCTTTGAGCTGCCGTTTCAGTCGAACTTTGTCGGGCTCTTGTCGACCCTGAGCTCGGAACAGCTTGGTTTGCTGAAAGGCGGTCAGACAATCCCCTATGCAAGCCTCACCCCGAATCAGAAAGAACTCGCTTCGCGAATCGTTTTCGGTGTTCGGGTGAACGTCGAGATCGAGGGCTCGGCGCGCCGAGGGCTCTTCCAGGAAAGCCCTACTGAAGAGTTGCCAAACGGCCTGCTCCAAGGTGCGGGCCTGTCAGCCGAATTCGGCGAGGACACGATCGCCGTGTTTCACAACCCGCTTGACCCGCGATTCGATGAGTTCTACTCGACGAACCTCAAAAATACTCGCGGCCCCATGATGTGGAGCGGGCCGCCGCCGCGTGTACCTGAAGGGGGGATGGCCAATGCGACCGTGACGCTTCATCCGCAAAACTTCATCACGCTTAAGTGTGCTCTGTCGCCCGGGCACTTCGTCGTTGGGCACTTTGCCGAACCTCGAAGGAAGGCGACGCAGGCGCCTGTGCCGATTAACCAGCTTCCGGATGAGGTTCAGAAGAAGCTTGAAGCGACAGTGAAGTTCCTTGATGGTATGGGTGCTCGGTGGGGCGGCGAACACAAACCGCCTCCACGCTAAGGCGACTCAAGAGTCTGAGGCAGCGCACACACTTTGCAGGGTCCCCATTGTCCCATCACCTACCTTCGCGCGACCTCCTATAGCGTGGTTGGCTCGATCCGCGATCTCCTTTGTAGCCCAAAGCCCGCGGGAGGTTGGTCAGCGCGCCATCACCGGGCTGACGCCTTGGGCTGGTTACGGCCGCTCCCATTGGGCTGCCAAGCGCTGGCGCCGAACCTGCGGCTACAGACCCTTCATTACGGGTCCATCCTTAGCCCAATGCCCTTTGCCCTCGCGAGAACAGGGCTGCAATTCCAGGGATTCGTTACGGGCCAGAGTTCGCGCCACCCACGCGTGGAGAGTTCCTTTTTCGGCAAAGCGTTGGGCGGCCGCCTCTGCCTCTGTCGCTGAGGGAAAGACGCCAAACGTGGCCGAACCCGAACCGCAAAGCAGTGCATGTTTTGCCCCTGTAGCCAAGAGGGCCTCCCGAGCCTCCAGTGACTCCCGCGGCGCCACGCGCTCGAAGTCGTTGTAGAACGCCTCGTTCTCCGGGAAATCGTGCCATGCCCTGGGCGAGATGTCCAGCCCACGATAGGCGGCGGCCGTGTCGACCCCGATCGGGGGGCGGACGATCAAGAGCGATTGCGGTTCGGTGTCCGGCAGTGGAGTCAACCGCTCGCCGTATCCTTCCCCTTTGGCTCGCCCGCCCACAAGAAAGAAGGGCACGTCCGCGCCGACCGCGCAGGCGATCTCGTGCTGCTCTCGCGGGCCGAGCCTGCCGTCCGTCAGAACGCCCAGCGCACGGATCAGCCCGGCGGCATCGGAACTCCCACCGCCCAACCCGCTCTGGGCCGGAATGCTCTTATCGAGCCGAATTGAGAGCGACGGCAAATCGGTGAACTCCGCCGCCAAGCGCAGGGCCTTCGTGAGCGTGTTCTCTGCGGGCAGCCCGGGCCAATCGCACTCGATCCTCGTGGGACCATCGGCAACTGAAATCACCAGCGTATCGCTCAGCGAAACCGCCTGAAAGACGGTCCGTATGGGGTGGTAGCCGATGGCGTCCGGCGGTCCCACAGACAGAAAGAGGTTGACCTTGGCCGGGCAGCGCACGGTGAGCCGCACACTCATTCCCCCTGTTCCAGTTCCTGGGTTTTCGTGATCGGCAGGGGCGGCGGCGTCTGGTTGGGCAGCACGGCGACGGTCTGAGGGAACGGCGTCAGTTCAAGCTCTTCCAGGGCCTGGTCGATGGCGGCAAGCTGCATCTTGGCTTCCTGCAAAGCGTCGAGAAAGTCTTTGCTGGAGAGTTCCGGCGAGCGGCCGACCAGCCGGTAGCCGATCATCTTCATGCGCAGGGTGTCGATCGTGGTGGTGAGCACCGCGCACTGGGCCTCGGTACGCTGGACGCCCGCCATCACGCCTGCGAACCGGCTGCGGTACTCGGCGATGTTCTTGTCGGCAATGCGGTAGAGCTCTTTGGCCTGGGCGTCGTGCGAAGGCGGCTTCCAGGCTGGGGGCATATGATAGAGGCCCTTCTCGGTCTGGGTGACCTCGTGGTCGATCAGGTCCGCGCGCCTAAGGGCATAGTAGAGCGAATTCGAGACCCGATGGATGTTCTTGGGCAACTCCTGAAGGTCTGCGATCTGGTCCTTGCGCATGCGCGCGAGCACCTCGTCGAACATCGCCAATCGGTCCTGCACGGTATGCCACATCGCCGCGTAGCGGCGATTGATGAAGCGCTTGTCGACGCTGGCCTTGTAGGCTGTGAGCAGGTGGACGACCGGCACGGCGGCAAACGCGGCGAGCGTCAGGGGGCCGTTCCCCAGAAGCGGGCCGGTGAAGATGCCAAACAGGGCCGCCAGCGAAACGATCGAAAGGAACACGCGGCCGGGCCGAAGGGCCTCCACCCTCCAGAGCCGCCTATCCTCACGCACGATATCGTCCATCGGCACTCCATATTACGCGACGGGTGGCTTCGCCGTGGCACCCAGCGACTGCTCGGCGGCAAAGGCGAGCGCCAGCAGCGCCTCGTCTTGCGTTCGCTTGCCCAGGAGTTGCAAGCCCACCGGGAGCCCCTCCGAGAGCCCTCCAGGGATGGAAATTGCCGGAAAGCCGCCCATATTCGCCGGGATCGCGCAGTAATCCAGAAGCTTGATGGCGAGGGGATCGTCGCTTAATGAGCCCAGTTCGAACGCGGTGATTGGACAGGTGGGGCTCAGGATGGCGTCCAAGCCGCGCAGGGCTTGGTCGAACTCTGCCGCCATCCTCGCGCGGACCTGGGTGGCTTTGCCGTAATAGGCGTCGTAATAGCCGGCCGAGAGAGCATAGGTCCCGATCAGGACGCGCATCTTGACCTCGTGGCCGAATCCCTCGGCGCGCGAGCGCTCGACGAAGTGGATGTGGTCCTTGCCCTCAGCGCGATGCCCGAAGCGGACCCCGTCGAACCGCGCCAGGTTGCTGCTGGCCTCTGCGGGGGCGATGATGTAGTAGGTCGTCACCCCATAGGCGATGGTGGGGAGGTCGATCTCTTCGACGCTTGCGCCTGCGCTCTCGAAAGCCTTGATCGCGCTTTCGAGCACAGCGATGACGGCCGGCGCGAAGGACTCGCCGGTGAGCTGTTTGGGAACGCCAAACCGCTTGCCCTTCAGCGAGCCCTGGCTCACTCGCGAGGCGTCGATGGGTGGGAGGGGCAAGGACGTGGCCTCGCGCCGATCGTGGCCCGTGATGGCCTGGGCGCACCAGGCGGCGTCCTCGACGCTTCTGGCGATTGGGCCAATCTGATCGAGGCTCGAAGCAAACGCCACAAGGCCGAAGCGCGAGCAGCGGCCATAGGTCGGTTTGAAGCCCACCACGCCGCAGAGTGAGGCGGGCTGACGGATGGAGCCCCCCGTGTCAGAACCCAGCGCCAAGGGGGCCATCCCAGCGCTCACGGCTGCGGCCGAGCCCCCCGAGCTTCCCCCCGCAGAACGAGACGGAGCCCAGGGATTGTGGCAAACGCCAAACGCGCCGGTCTCGGTGGAGCCGCCCATGGCGAACTCATCCATGTTGGTTTTGCCGAGCACCACGAGCCCTTCTGCCTTGAGCTTCTCGGCCACGGTGGCGTCGTAAGGCGGGATGTAGCTTCGCAGCATGTTGCTTGCGCAAGTGGTCCGGATATCGCGCGTGCTGATGTTGTCTTTGAGGGCGATGGGAACGCCGGTGAGCGGACCGGCATCGCCCGAGTCGATCAGAGCTTGGGCCGCGTCGGCTTGGGAGAGGCATTCCTGCTCGCAGACCGTGATGAAGGCATTGAGTTCGGAGTTGAGCCGGGCGATTCGGCTGAGGTGCTCCAGCGCAGCCTCGCGACAGGAAATCTCCTTCGCAGCCAGCTTTCCCGCCAGCGTTTTTGCAGAAAGGTCCGCCAGCAACCGAGATCAGTCCTCGATGATGGTGGGTACGACGAAGAGGCCTGCCTTGGAAACGGGCGCGTTCCTCAGGGCTTCATGATGTGCCAGCCCGATTTCGTACTCGTCTTCGGCCCATGCGCCGCTGGTGGGCACCGCAGCAACGGGCGCCGAGATGCCGGCCACGTTCAGGCCCTGGATATTGCTGAAATGCCCAAGAAGCGCGTTAAGCTCTCCTTGAAAGGTCAGTATTTCGATTTCGTCCAGTTCCAGCCGCGCCAGTCGAGCGACATGTCGTACTTCGTCGATTGAGATCGACATGCACGGATTGTAGCACAGGGACTCGCCGTTTGAAGAACGTGTTTTCTCGCTGTATTACTGGATTTCCCCGACCTTGGCCAGGCCGCGTGCGTATGTACATATCGGCAGAGCATGCAGAACCCCAGATTTACCGTGGTCACGAGCTGCGTTGTGGCGCTCAGCCTCATCGGTGCCGCGTCGCACCTGTTGGCCCCCTTGCTGCCGAAGGAGAACTATAACGCGCTTCAATATGAGCCGACCGCATTCCTGAAGAAGGGCGGGGCGCAAATGGTGCGCTGGCGCCTCATGGGCCAAGAGGCGTTTGCCGAAGCCCGCCGCACCGGAAAGCCCATCCTCTTGTTTGTAGGGGTCCCCTGGTCCGACCCGTCGAAGGCCGCCGATCGCGAGTTCTTCTCGGACCGGGACGCGGTGTCCTATCTCAACAACCATTTTGTGTGCATCCGTGTGGATGGTGAGCAGGACCCGACTTGGATCTCCACCTATTTTCCGGTAAGCAGGATGTCGCTGGGCATCTTGGCTGGGCTTCAGCTCTGGCTGCTCGAACCCGAGGGCTCCATGATCGAATCCGCCGGAGCTTTTGGCACCGTGGTGTCCATCAGCCCAGAGTCGTTCAACTCGAGCATCTTGCGACTGCAGGGCGACTTTGACAAGGTGCGAACTAAGGACCCCTCCGCACCCAACCAGAGTTCCTTGCACGCCCAGGACATCGAACTGCTGACCACGCCTTCTGCCGGCGAGCCGCCCAATTTCGCGATTCAAGGGCAGACGCTCGCCAGTTGGCCAAGGAGTCCGTTTGGCGGTTTCCGGATCGCCGATCGAATCGAGCCGATGGCCGGACCCTTTCGGTACTTGCTGCGCTCAGGGGCACACCAAGAGCTTCGACAGCGGCTCGACCCTTTGATTCGCTCACCGCTGGTGGATTGGCTGGACGGGGGGTTTTTCGCCTCCATAGATTCCCGTCTCCCCCCGGCCGTGGACTTCGACAAGGTTGCCGTCCCCAATGCGGACATGATGGCGCTGCTGGCCCAAGCGGCCCTGGTCCTTGAGGATCCGGTCTACCGTGAGGTAGCGGTAAAGACCTTTGACAGCCTGGTCGACGAGTTTCAGAACGATGGGCTGATATCGAGCTGCCGTCTCAGCTCACCCGAACGGATGGGCCGGAGCAAACGCGCCAGCTTCTCGCCGCAAGTCATGCGCGACGTCCTTAGCCCCGAAGATCGCGAATGGGCGAGAACGCAGCTTGGGCTCAGAGTCGAAGAAAACCCGGCCATGTGCCTGTGGCTGAAACGCCCGGAGGAGGTGCTGAGCCAGCGGGAGCGGTTCGAATCCGTGCGATCCAAGCTACTATCCGGCAATGCGGATGAGCGGGAGTACGGCTCCTCGACGCTTCTCGATGTGAACGGCTTCGTCATCGCGAGGCTGCTCGAGTGTGCGCGCCTCTGGAATGACCCGCGACGGCTCGAAGTTGCTCAAAAGCTGTTCGAGCGTTTGGAATGGTTCCGGTCGGGCGACGACGTGAAGCACTCCTCAGACCCCAACGTCCGCGCGAGCGCCTATTTGGGCGATTACCTGGCCTATTCGGAGGCAGCGCTGCAGTCGTACTTTGCCTCGGGAGACTCGGAGGCCTTCAACTTGGGGCTGCGGGTGCTGCAGCGAGCCCAATTCCTCTTCGGGTCCGATGTGCCGGGCGTATGGAACACTCGCATCAAGGCGCCCACCCAACCCGGTCCCAAAAACGTGATGGCCCCGGAGGTGGTGGATGCCTTTCGAGACTCGCTGACCTCGAAGGCCATCACGCTGTTGAACGCCTATGGCCGCTTGATTCGCGACCCCGGTGCAGAGTCGCGGCAGGACCGCATGGACGTTTCCGCACGGCTTAGCCAGGAGTCCATTTCAATGGTGCTGCAGTTCGGCAGGCTCTCCGAAAGGCTGGCGTTGATTGGTTCTGCCTACTTCTCGGCCTCGATCGGCGTATTGGACGACCGGTACGCCGTGGCCGTGGGGCCGCATTCCACGGACCTGGCCTGTGCGCTCTCCAGAAAGATCCCGACGCGTCTGTGCGCGCCTGCGACGGGCCTCGTGCGCCGCGACCTTCAGAAGCGGAAGCCGGGCGTTTATGTCATTCGCGGCTCATCCATAGCAGGGCCGCTTACGGTGGACGAGGCGGCCGTCATGCTCTCACCGCAGTTCACGCTGCCTGACCAATAGGCGCTCGCCAAACGCGCATTCTTGCTCTGCGAGCGCGCAGGTGTCTGCAAATCTCGCTTCATTGCGCCATAATCTGCCCTCGGAGAGGTCGCATAGTGGTCTAGTGCGCCGCACTCGAAATGCGGTGAGGTGCAAGCCTCCGTGGGTTCGAATCCCACCCTCTCCGCCATTAGGTTCCTTTTTCGGCTCGTCGAGTGTCAAGCCTCGGTCTCTTCCACAGCCAAGATGGCCACGGGCGCAGCCTTCCCCTTTAGGACATGCTCCCCAACCGGAACCTGTCGAAGTCCATGAGGAACTGAATCCAGCGCTCCGGCGATCGCCGAGGACACCAGCAGGTCTCTCCCCAGTTCCGCGCACTTGCCGACGATCCGAGCCGTCGTGTTGAGGACGTCGCCTTGATAGACGATCTCGGTCTTTCCGTAGCCGACTTCTGCAGCCACGACACGGCCGCAGTGCACTCCTGCCTTGAAGGCCGGAACGACCCCAAATTCTCTTTCGTAGCGTTCGGACTTGGCGGCGATCTCTCGCTTGAGCTCGAAGAAGAACCGCAGGCACTTGGCGTCGTTGAAACCGTGTTTGAGCGTCCAGTAGATCACGGCCTCGTCACCGATGAAATGGGAGACCTGGCCCTTGTGAGCCTCCAAAACCTCACCGACGTCCCGAAAGAACCACTGGCTGAGGCGGCTGAATTTCAGGTTGCCCAGGGACTCCGCCAACGGGGTTGAGTCTTTGAGGTCGAGGAACATGAAGATCCGCTCCTCTTCTTTGGGCTGATGATAGCGGCCCAACACCCAGTTCACGAGGACTCCGTGACCCAACTTGGAATTGATCTGGGCGATGCAGAGGCAGACGATGCCGAAGAGCCCGGTGACCCAGTAGGCCCGGATCAGATCGGGGTTGGTGCCCATCTGCTGCAGCAGTTCGCGCTGAAAGGCTATCGAAAAGGGCGATTGTCGCCCAGTGCCCATCCCTATGATGTTGCTCGCCAGATAGAAGCCGATGAAGCCGACCACCAGGAGAGCCAAGGTTTGAAGCGCGAGCGCGACCACAAAGGAATAGCGCCGGGAATAGGGCACCAAGAAGAGCAGGATGCCGCCGACCGCGGGCCCCCCAAAGAGCCCGATCGTCAGTGATGCGGGGACCGCCAGGCTCCAGGGAATCTTGAACATAAGCGCCATGAAGGCTAGCGGAGACAGCGTGGCGTAAAAGGTGCCCCACGCCACCCATTGCAGCTTGGCCTTCGCGCGGCGGTTCATGGTGAAGACGACGTATCAGAATGCCATTCGGGTTGCGGGACCGCCTTTGCCCCGATGAAAGGCCCGGTTAGGTAGTGGATGGTTCCTTGTGGCTCTCAAACTGCTCGTGATAGAGCCTGGAATAGAGCCCGTTGAGATCGAGAAGCTGCTTGTGGTTGCCCCGCTCGACAATTCGCCCGTGGTCCAGGACCAGGATGAGGTCGGCCGCCAGGATCGTGGAGAGCCGGTGCGCGATGGCGAAGGTCGTGCGGCCCTTCATGAGCTTGGTGAGCGAGGCCTGGATCAGCCGCTCGGAGCGGGTATCGAGCGCGGAGGTGGCCTCATCGAGGATCAGGATTTTGGGGTTGCGCAGGATGGCCCGTGCGATCGCCAGGCGCTGCTTTTCGCCCCCGGAGAGCTTGTAGCCGCGTTCGCCTACGACCGTGCCGTAGCCCTCGGGCAGGGTGGCGATATGCTCATGGATGGCGGCCTGCTTGCAGGCTTCGATCAATTCTTCATCCGTTGCGTCGGGCTTGGCGATGCGCAGGTTCTCCCGGATGGTCGTGTGCATCAGGTAGGTCTCCTGTGTGACGGCGCCCATCAGCTTGGCAAGGGACTCCAGCTTGATGTCCTTCAGGTCGATGCCGTCCAGTTTGACGCTGCCCTCGTCGGGATCGTAAAGGCGCGGAAGCAGGTAGGTCATCGTGGTCTTTCCGGCTCCGCTGGGACCCACAAGCGCCACCAAGTTGCCCGGCTCCGCGACGAAGTCCACCTCATCGAGCGTCCAATGCTCCGATTCCTCTTCGTACTTGAAGCGGATGCCTTCAAACGAAATCCTCCCTTGCACCAGCTCGACAGGCAATTCCTTGGCGTCCGGGCTATCCTGTACGTCGCGCGGCATATCGAGGTACTGGAACAGGCGCTCGAACAGCGCGAAACTCCCCATGATCTCGACCTGGGCGCTCAGCAGCCCGGTGAGCGGGAAGAACAGGCGCACCTGAAGGCCCGTGAAGGCAACGATTTTGCCTACGGTGATGCTCGGATCGTGCCGAGCGATCAAGAGCCAGCCCGCGAGCCAGTACACCAATGCCGGCGCGAGCTGCGTGATCAGCCGGATCATGCCGAAGAACAGGTACTGGAGCACGGCGCCCTTGACCTGCCACTTGGCCATTTCCTGGTTCTCGACGTCGAACTGTTTGGCCAGCACATGCTGGCTCCCGGCGGTCTTTGTGAGCAGGACGCCGCTGACCGAAAGCGTCTCCTGCATCATGGAGTTCAGTGAGCCGGTGGCTTCCTGCATCCCTGTGCGCACTTTGCGGGCGTATTCGCCCACGTATCGCCCGATGAACATAAAGCCCGGCACCATCGCGATGCTGAGTACCGTGAGCCGCCAATCCATGAGGAACATCGCCGTCGAGGTCGAGATGACGATCGCAATGTTGGAGAGTTGGTCGGTGATGGTGTTGCTGACGACCGTCTGGACGCCCTGCACGTCGCTGATGAGCCTTGTTTGGATCTCGCCCGTGCGCGTGCTGGTGAAGAACCTCAGCGACATGCTCTGAAGGTGCACGTAGAGCGTGCGCCGCAGATCGCACATGATCTTCTGCCCGATGACCACGCTCTGATAGCCATAGAGCAGGGTCAGGGAGGCGCCGACGAGCACCACCAGGACCGTGAAGATCGAGTACTCGATGATCTTGCCGAGGTCCTGGCGCTGAAGGCCCTGGTCGATGATGATCTGGACGAAATAGGGCGGAACGATGCCAAAGAGCACCGCCACAATGACCACCATGCCCGTTAAGAGCACCTCGCCCCTGTAGGGTTTGAACAAGGCGACGACCCGGCGGAGAATCTCGCGATCCATCGGCCGGGCCGTCGGTTTGGCTTCCCGCACAGCCATAGGGCTGGAGAATACCTATCGTGCTAAGGGAGTTTCGCAGAAGGTGTCGCCCAGGCGTCCCGCCTGGGCGGCTTGCGCTCAGAGACTGTGGTCTCCGAGAGCCATTGAGCGTTTCTCAACACCCCCTTAGTTGGTCTTCTCGGTGTACTGAAGGTTCGCGTACCCGATTCCAAGGGTGTAGGGCACAGGCGCCTGGCGTCCCTTGGTGGTGGTGCTCACCGCGCGGACGAGCGCCTTCACCTCTTTCGAGGTCGAGATGAACCGCGCTGCGTTGACACTGATCTTCTTCGACTTGATTTGGAACTCGGACGTGACGGGGTACTGGTTGATCAGCTCCCACTTGCCCGTTGAGGTGTTCCAGACGTAGACAAAGGCCGTGACCAGCGTGAGCGGCGTTTCCTTGGTCTGGAAGAAGAACTCCATTGTGTTGACTTTCGCCTTTGTGGTGTCCGGATGCCAGGTGATGACGGCGCCGGCGGTCTGACCCGTCTTGCCCGACTTCACCGAGCGGATGCTGTAGTAGGCGCCTCCGACGTTCGGCAGCTTGATGTCGTTGACCGTTCCGCCCATGTACGTCCCCTCAAACACCGAAATGGCGTCCGGGGCGGTGTCGATCGGGTTCGACGCAGCGGCTGCTTGAAGGGCTTTGAACACGTTGATACGCCCGAATCCGAAGATCGAGGGCGGGCCGATCGGGTCGCAAGTGGATTCCAAGATGTCCTGAACCTGCTGGGCGGTCAAGGAAGGGTTGGCCGACACGATCAATGCGCAGGCGCCGTTGGCCACGGGTGCAGCCATGCTGGTACCGCTGGAACCACCGTAGCCACCACCGAGAGTTGTGCTCAAGATGTTGGTGCCGGGAGCGAAGACGTGAACGCCACGTCCATAGGCCGAAAAGCCGGCTTTCTGGTCGGCTTCGTTTGATGCGCCGACGACGATGACGTCCGGCCAAGAGAAGCCCGAGAGGTCTCGGTTGTCGTTACCTGCGGCCCAAAGCAGGTTAGCATTGGCCACGTTCTTGCAGTAGGTGCCTGCTGTGCCGACGGTGTCTGAGTCCACTCCGGAATAGCTGACGCTGACCGTACGGCAGCCGTGGTCCGCCGCATAGCGGGCCGCCTTGGTCAGGATATCCATGGCCGATCCGCCGCCGGCACTATTCGAGACGCGGACCATCATGGTTTTGAAGTTCCATCCGACGCCCGCCACGCCTTTGGCATTGCTTCCAATCGCTGCAGCGTCGCCCGTTACATGCGTGCCGTGGCCGTGGATATCCTGCACGTCGCCGCCGTCCACCTCGGCCTTGTTGTCCACGGCGTTATAGCCGGGGACCCGGTTCGGGCCGATGTCTTCGTGGTTTCGATCCACACCAGTATCGCAAATGCCCACGGTGACGGTGTTTGAGCCCGTGAAGATGTCCCAAGCCTGAGGCGCCTGGATGGTCTGATGGTGCCATTGCTGCGGAAAGAGAGGGTCGTTCGGGTCGTTCAGCGGGTAGCAGATGAAGTTCGGATGCGCATATTCGTAGTCCCCCGACTTCATGAGCAGGAGCGAGAAGGAGTTCTCGTTGTAGCCCTTAGGAATCTTGACGATGAACTCGTCGGTGGCCCCGACATACTCGCGCGTGATGCCCTGCATGCGCTTACGCGCGCGGTTCTCGACCGTGATGACCATCGCGTCGGTGTAGCCCAGCGCTTTGAGAGTCGTGGGCTGAACCGGGCGAACAATCATCTCCCCAGAGAACTCGATCACGCCCTCTTTTTCCCAGTACTTGCCGGGTGATTGAACCTGGGCAAGCCCCAAAGCGGAAAGGGCGATCAGGCCCCAAGTGAGCAGTAGCGATTTAGAAGTGCGACCCGTCATGACTGTATTCCGGCTCCTTTAAGTTGGCGCAGAACGGACGCGCCAGAGGCGTGCCTTTCGATATTATGATGGCACTTCGAGGCGCTAAGGTTCGGTTTTTGTAAGGATTGAGTTCAAAATCAGCCCCGTTGAGCTTGAAGGCCGGAGCAGGACATCCCTAATTGTACAAAGTAGGGTTCTTCGTCCAGTCTTTGCCCTTGTCCCATCCCATCTGCGCCACGCGTGGCCTACGCTCCCTTAGCCGCACCGACTCCAGCCCGAGATAGAACCCTTCCGAACGCGGGTTTTTGCCCACACATTCGAGGCGGAGTTTGTAGTAGCCCGGCTCCGGCCAAAAGTCGAGCAGGTGGACTTCGACCTGCTTGATGTCTTGCGAATACAGGTCGAAAGCGCCTTGAAGCTTGACTTTCTGCAGCGCTCCTGGAGGGACAAGGTAAGCCTGATATCGCCCGAAATCATAGGAGGCCGTGCAGTTCAAGAGCAGCCTTAGCGGCTCCTTCTTTTCGACCGTAAAGTGGATATCAACATACGCGCCCTCCTGGGACTTTGGCATGTAGAGCAATTGCTCCGCATCGTGAATGTCCAGGTATTGCTTCTCAGCAGCGCCCAAGCCATGGAAATGTGAGTCGAGGAAGTCCTTTGCCGCCACGGTAACCCTCTCAAGGCTGGGGAGCTTCCGGGCCTTGGCGTCGGGCGCGCGTGCTGCAAAAGTTGATTCGCCGGTCTGGTACCAGAAAGCCACGCTGGAAAAGTCGTCCTCGCGCTCGTTCCAGCTCATGGCGCGGTTCTCCTTATTCTCATCAGGAGAGATCCAGCCCCAATGCTCGATAGTGACCTTGATGCCCTTTTCAAACACGATGGGGTCGTTGAGATGCCATCTGTAGGCGCTGGTATGGCCGCCGACGATGCCCCACTGGTCGAAGTAAGGCACACCGAAGTAAGGCGTGGTGGTGGTTTTGAGCCCCCAGGCCGACAGGAAGTAGTCCTCGGTGCCTGTGCCCTGGATCGAAGGTTCCTTCTCGCCGTCGATGTAGATGCGCTCATCCCCCTCGCCGAACCAGCTAGGCGACCGCGTCCTCACGGCGAGAACCGTGCCCACGTAGTGGCCCTTGCCCGTGGTTTCCAGGATCGTGTAGTCCTTGCCGTTCTCGACGGGATATTCCTGTCGGTATTGGGCGTGGAAATAGGGGGTGTCGTTCGGGATGCGGTCCCTTTTGATCCAGTCGATGTTGTAATAGAGCAGGCTGATTGGCTTTTCGCTTTGATTGATGATCTCGATCCGAGCCGACTTGCGGAACGGCATGTGCCAAAAGCAGTTGTAGCTGTCGCCGTCTTCTAAGACCACCGGAAGGCTGATGACCTGATCGCGCCGCCCGAAACAGCTGGCGAAAAAGTCGCCGACAGGCGCCTCGACCGCCGGCTTCTTGCTGCCGTCCCAGTAGATCCTGAGCAGCATCTCTTGGTGGTTCGCCGAGCCTTGCTTCGCCCAGTCCTGTCGCTCTGGACCGAGAAACGTCATCCAGATATGGGTGATGACGCCCGGCCCCTTGGCATCCATAAGCACGTGCGTCTCGCCGGGATTCACGCGGAAGTTGTCGCGATTGGAGTGTTCGAGGAGATCGGTGGTGGTGGGGGCCGTACGGTCGTACTTGCCGTCCTTGCCCATGCGGAAGGTGGAGGTTTCGCGTTTGGATTTGCCCTGGATGGGCTTAGCGAGTCCGGCGAGGGGTCCCGATTCCTGGGCCAACGCCCACCCAACCAGAAGCAAGGCCGAAAGAAGAGCAGCCGTTTTCATGGGTACAAGCTGGAGTTCGTCTCGCGCTGCGAGGAGTCCTGCTTGAGGATAAGGGGGCGAGGTCGGTGAGACGGTGAGACGGTGAGTGGGTGAGACGGTGAGTGGGAGAGCGGGTGACGAAATCTGACCTGTGGGGCAGACTCTCAGTCTGCCTTTAGTGTGCGATGCAACCTGGAGCAGCTTAGCAACGTCCGACAAGTCGATGAGCCATTTGCCGACGCCGCTCACGTCCCCAATGGAAAGGACAATGGGCGCCCTCGTCCATCTTCTGGGGATCGTAGGCCCTATCTGGCTCCCCCTGCTCGCTTGGGCATTCGCCAAGCCGTTTTCGGCTTTCGTTTCGGCACATGCTTGGCGCGAATTGCGGGACGCCATGGTCTGGAAGGCGTTTCTGCTGCTCGTGATGGCGGTGTCGCTGTCCTTCTCAGTGGCCCGCATCGTCCACCACTTTCAGACAGGGTGGCAGGAGTTCAGTTGGGAGGAAGTCGCGACGAGGGCCGCCATCAGCCTGGCAGTCTTTCTGGTTCTTTGGACTTGGAACTTGGTGCAGGCGATCTTGGCGGCGCGAGCCGCTTGGATGGGCCGATGGCCAAAAGGGTCGGGCGTCGATCCGGCGCTGGCGCGAAAGGCAGACTGAGAATCTGCCCCACAGGTCAGATTCCGTCGCCCACTCTCCCACTCACCGTCTCACCGACTCGCCGACTCCCCCACTCTCCCACTCACCCACTCACCTACTCACCCTCTCACCCCTTCTCCCTAGTCCCCGGCCTTCCACTCATCGAACCCAATCGGGCGGCCCTTTTCGAGGTAGTTCTTGAGGGAATCCAGTGCCCAGGACCAACCTTCTGTCAGATTCTCCACCTCCGACTCGTCAAAGAGGTCCGTGTGATGGATTTGGACTTCTGTCTCGTCGGCAGAAGGAGACTCAAACCGCACCTCGACCACGCTGCCGGGGTGGTGGATCTTCTGCTCCCAGGTGAATCGGATGGACTCCATCGGCTCGATATCGAGGAACGTGCCCGCGTCGTGGTCGCCGTTTTCGTATCGGCCGCCAACGTGGAAGTCCTGGCGGGTCCCCTCCGAAAACCATGCTGACATCTGGCTCGAATCGGCCCACGCCTCCCAAACCCTCTCCAACGGACAACGAATCAAACCATGGACGAACACGCGGTGCTCCGAGCGGCTCATGCCTCCCGATTCGCTCATCGCCAATCCCAATCCTTCCAGAACTGTAAGGGAGCATGGGCGGCCGGGACTCCGGCGGACTCCAGGAAGGTACATTGGACTCACACAAGATGAAGGTCTTTCCACTGCTTTTGGCTGCGATCATCTCCGTGCTTGCCCTTTCGGGCTGCGCGAAGAGCCCTCTTGCCGGGACTTGGCGGCTCGAACTGAGCCCGCTCGCACAGCGGATGAGGAACGAGGGTCAAACGGTCGAGGCCACCATCGAGTTCTACAACGACGGCACGTGGGAGTCCAACATGGTGTTTGGCGCCAAGACCAGCAAGACCTCCGGCATCTTTGAATACAAGGACAAGCTGCTCAAGCTGACCATGACGAACAAGGACGGAGAAGTCATCGCGGCCAAGCCCGAGGAGATCCGGCTCTCAAACGACGAGACCTGGTTTGCGTTCCCGGTCATCAAGGGGCTTGGCCGTTTCGTGCGCGAGAAATGACCATGCTCATACCCCTTCTGTTCGCCGTTTCTTCTGAGGCTCAGGAGAGTTTCCTTGCCCCGGGCGCGCCGATCGAGGTAGTGGCCAAGGGTCTTCAGTTCACAGAAGGCCCCTGCGCCATGCCGGACGGGAGCCTGGTCTTCAGCGACATCCCCGCCAACAAGATGTACCGCTGGAAAGATAGCAAGCTCGAGGTATATCGAAACCCGAGCCACAACGCCAATGGGCACACCCTGGACCCGCAGGGTCGTCTGGTGAGCTGCGAGCACGGCGCGAGGCGCGTCGAGAGGCAAGAAAAGGACGGCAGGATGACCGTGCTCGCCGAGAGCTGGGAAGGAAAGAGGCTGAACAGCCCGAACGACGTGGCGATCCGAAAAGACGGTGCGATCTTCTTCACCGATCCCCCCTACGGCATTCAGCCCAGCCAGGTCGAGCACGACTTTAACGGCGTGTATGCGATTGTGGACGGCAAGATGAAGCTGCTCGACAAGAGCTTTGATCGGCCGAACGGGCTGGTCTTCAGCCCCGACGAGAAGCTCCTTTATGTGGCGGACACGAGCAAGGGGCATATTCGGCGGTTTGAGGTGGCCCATGACGGATCGCTCTCGGGTGGCGTGGATGCTTGGGCAAAGACGCCCAATCCGGACGGTCTGCGCGTAGACTCCGAAGGCCGCGTGTGGAGCGCGAGCAGCGATGGGGTGAACGTCATTTCGCGCGAAGGGAAGGTGCTCGAAGTCATCAAGTTCCCGGAGCAGCCGGCGAACCTGACGTTCAGCAGAGATGGGAAGACCCTCTACGTCACGGCTCGGACGGGCGTGTATTCGGTGAAGGTGCGCGTGAGGGGCCTGGCGCCCTAAGCGCTTGGCTCCAAATCAGGGACTGACACTTCAGTGCCCCCCGCGTGGCCTTTGGGCAGCTTCAGGGTGGCTGTCAGGGCGACGATCGCCAATCCCACTCCGATGAAGAACGGCATCTGGTAGTTGCCAGTGGCTTTCCACACCAGGGCGCCAATGATCGGCAGCGTGACCGCCGCGACGTGGTTCATGGTCGTCCCCATCGCCAGGCACGGCGTGAGCTCGCCGGGCCGCACGATGCGATGCAGGTAAGTTGTGAACCCAATCGAGAACCCGAAGAGGAAGTTGTCGGCGACGTAGAGCGCCATCAGCCAGGTGGCATTCGGGATGGTCGCGTAGCCGGTGAACACCACGATCAGGCCGATGGCATAGATCGTAAGCGGCAGGCGCTCGCCCACCCGGTCGATCAGCCTGCCCATGGACTTCGAAACGAACACCGAAACGAGGGCGTTGATCAGCGAGAGCTTGAGCACGGCGTCGAGCGGCGTGTGATAGACCTTGATCAGCGTGAACAGCGCGAAGATCATGAAAATCTGGCGGCGGCAACCATCCAGAAAGACCAGCAGGTAATAGAGACCGTACTCACGGCGAATGATCAGCCGCTGGCGCTTTCCGCCCGAGGAGTGATGGCTCAGCGTTCCGCTGACGATAGCCGCTGCAAAGATGGCGGCCCCCGCGCCCCAGAAGAAGACGCTGTAGTTCTCCCTCGGGAGTAAGGGCGTGGCCACCAGATAGGCTATGGCGTAGGCCGCCACAGTCGCCATCGACCCGATCCCCCGGATTCGGCCGAGGTGCATCCCACCCTCGACTCCCTTCGCAAGATTGAGCGTGATTGCCGGCTGCACGGTCGAATAGAGGTGAAAACCCACGGACCAAAAAACGGTGATGGCGGTGAGACCCCAGAACGTGGTTGCCTGGCCTGTGAGGGCGATGCCGATCCCGGTGATGGCGAGCCCGAGCGCAGCGATGCGGCTTTCCGCGAGTGCCACCAAGATGCCGGCCATCAGGGCGGCGATGAGGCCGGGGACTTCGCGCATGGACTCCAGCCCGCCGAGCCCGACCTCGTCCCCATGCAGAACCTCGCGAAAGAAGTTCTGGAAGACGCCCATATAGATGTTGAAGCCGAAGGTGAAAAGGAAGGTCAGGAGGGCGAGCTTCTGCCAGTCCAGCGCAAGCCGCCGGGCCTCTCGATCTCGGCCTTCCATTGGTGGTAGGTTAGCAGACGGGAAGTGCGAAGGACCGCTCGGCTGTCCCAGAAGCCCCCTCAACCCCGTTCACTGCGTTCACGGACCCTCTCCCACAAGGGGCGAGGGTGTTCCCCGCCCCCTGCCTCACCCTTTCACGATGCACCGTCTCGCCGACTCACCGTATCCCGGTTTCTCCGTTTCTCCCACTCCCCGTCTCTCCCATTCACCGGCTCATCCCTAGGTATCCTCAGGGCGCCATGTCCGACTTCGCACAATCTTGGAAGCTCTCTCGGTCCCGGTTCCTCGCCGCCCTCGAGGGCATGAGCCAGGAGCAGCTCAACTGGCGCATTCATGAGGGAACCCTGACGATGGCCGAGATGGCGATGCACGTTGCCGGGGTCGAAGTCTCCTTTGCCTCGCAGCTCACTGAGCGCGAACTTTCCACCGAGGAAGCCCGCATCAAGGCCGCGGCGACGGACGGCGTGGTCAACGACAAGCCGTTTCCGTTCACGAGCTCGGAGATGACGCCGGAGTTCGTGGCGGCCTCGCTCGCGGCAGCCGCCGCCATCGCGGGCCCAGTTATCGAGGCCGCCGATCCAAAAGTGCGGACAAAGGAGATTGTCAGTGCTTTGGGGCCGGTGATCACGGGCGACGGGGCGTTTGCACGGCTCGGCTTTCACGCCGGTTATCACCAGGGACAAGCGCATTTCATCCAGACCGCACCGGGATTCCCCAAATAGGCGCCATGCGCGTCGATCCGGCAGAGTTCGATCTCGGCAACTGTAGGCGCATCCTGGTCTGCGGCCCCACGGGTTCGGGCAAGTCCACCCTCGCCAGGGCCATCTCGAAGAAGCTCGACGTTGACTACGTGGAGCTCGACAGCCTGTTCCACGAGCCGAACTGGCACTCTGCGCCGGATCCGGTGTTCTTCGAGCGGATAGCACAAGCCATCGAGGGCGACGCTTGGGTGGTGGACGGCAACTACTCGCGCACAAGACACCTGACCCTGCCCAGGGCCGATCTGGTCATCTGGCTGCACTTCCCGCTCGGTTTCACCTTCCGACGGCTGCTCTGGCGAACCGTCCGCCGCTGCTGGAGGAAAGAGGTGCTTTGGAAGGGCTGCAGGGAGAATTGGAAGACGAGCTTCCTAAGCCGCGACAGCATTCTCCTGTGGCTGCTCAAGTCTCATTCCCTAAACCTAGCGCGCCTCAGAGAGTTCAAAGACGAGTCCCAGTCGGCGCTTATTCCCCTGCTGGAGTTTCGGCGACCGAAGAACTTTGACCGGTGGGTTTCTGAAATTGGCTTGGAACTCACGTAGGTCGCGGCTAAAATGAACCGCCAGACGCCTTGAGGAATAACGATGCAACCCACCTTAACCCCAAGCCCCGAGAATGTGCGTTTCTATCAAGAGAACGGTTATCTGCTTGTCAGGGGCCTCTTCAGCGCCGTAGAGTGCGCGAAGCTTAGCGACTACTTCACCACCATGGTGGAGCGCGGCGGCGACGGCTGGGCCGAGGGCGGGGTTCATCCTGATTCCGAGGACCCGCTCAAGCGGTATCCCCGCCTTCTTCAGCCGCATCGAGGGGACCAGGTCGCCTTCGATTACATGGTCGACGAGCGCATCCGGCAACATTTGACGGCGTTCTACAATCGTGAGCCTTTGGCGGTGCAGACGATGGTCTACTTCAAGCCGCCCGGCGCCAAGGGGCAGGCGCTGCACCAGGACCAGCGCTACCTACGTGCCGAGCCTGGAACCTGCATGGCGGCGTGGCTGGCGCTCGAAGACATCGACGAGGAGAACGGCTGCTTGCAGATCGTGCCGGGTTCGCACGACCTCCCGATGCTATGCCCGGGCGAATCAGATGCAAAGAAAAGCTTCACCTTCGACCAGGTGCCGGTCCCAAAAGACTGCCGGACCGAGCTGGTCCGGATGAAGACCGGGGACATGCTGTTTTTCAATGGCTCGCTCATCCACGGATCAGGCCCGAACCTCTCGAAGACACGGTTTCGACGCATCATCGTCGGCCACTACATTGAGGGTGAGGCCGAAAAGGTGGCGCAGTACTACTTCCCGGTGTATCGCTTCGATGGCACGATCGTGGAGGGCCTGGAAGCCAACCCTTGGGGCGGTGGACCTTGCGGAAACCTGGTGGATCGCGAAGGCAGGCACGGGGTCTTCTCAAGATAGGGAAGGCCCTACGATCTTCGCGAGCGATACGGCTTTTCTTGCCCGAACTTGAGGCTCTCCGCCATCCGTTTGGCCTGCTTTCTTACCTCATCGGCATCGCCTGAGACGCATGCAGTGACCGATCGTTTGCCATCCACAACCCCAAATACCAGGACATGGGCCGAGTTGCCGAGCCGCGTCGTGTCCGTCTCCGCGACCCAGCAATCGCGAGAGCCGAGGGTGGACTTCTTGACGACAAGCCATTTGCCTTGCCGCTCGCCATGCATCATTCCAAAAACCTGCCATTCCGATTGGATCGCCTGCTCGACCATCAGGTCGGCCTCCACCGGATACCGGCAGTAGGTTAGGGCGACCGCCGTGGTTTTGAACTCGATGCCGAAGTTGACGAAGGCTTCGCTGCTCGCGACCATCGAATGGGAATAGGGGTCCGCTTCCAGACCCATCTCCGGGTTCGCGGGAAGGTCCATTTCGAATCCGGCGTAGGTGAACGCGCAATGCGCCCATCCTCCTGCCGCCGGGTGGGTCTGATACTCCGGTGGAAGGTACTTCGCCGCCACCGCATAGGCAGGGTTTTCCTGGATTTGCTTCACACCACTCATCAGGAAGAGGACCATGCCTCCGACAAAGAGGCCGCCGAACACGATCGACCCCACGAGCACCCAGATCAAGACCGAGTTGCTCTTGCGTGCGGGAGGCTGAAAGCCGGGTGTGGGCGCCATGCCTATTACCTTATCAGGTTCCAAGTCGCTTTGAGAAGATGTTCTCGCGCCGGAGGCGTAAAATGGAAAGCAATGACCTTCAAGCGCTTCTTTGATCGAGGCCTCGCCCAAGCGAGCTACATGATCGGCTGCCCCGGAACCGGTGAAGCGGTCATCATCGACCCCAACCGCGATTTCGATCAGTACCTTCAAGCCGCCGAAGCCGAGGGTCTTCGGATCGCCATTGTCACCGAGACCCACATCCACGCGGACTACCTATCGGGTTCCCGCGAATTGGCTGCGCGGACGGGCGCAACGCTCTATCTGAGCGACGAAGGCGATGCAGACTGGAAATATGCCTTCGGCAGCGAGCCAAACGTGCGGCTTGTGAAGGACGGCGACACCTTTGGAACCGGCGCGGTCCAGCTCAAAGTGCTCCACACCCCGGGGCACACCCCCGAGCACATCTGCTTTTTGCTGACCGACCTCTCCGCCTCTCCCCTTTTGGGAGAGGCCGGTGAACGTAGCGAACCGAGTGAGGGGGGAACCCCCGTTGCGCTCTTTTCAGGCGACTTCATCTTCGTAGGAGACGTGGGCCGCCCGGACCTTCTCGAAAACGCCGCCGGCATCAAAGGCACTGCCGAGCCCGGAGCGCGGCGGCTGCATCAGTCGCTCCAGAGAATCCGAGCCTATCCGGACCACCTCCTGGTCTGGCCGGCGCACGGCGCAGGTTCAGCCTGCGGCAAGGCCTTGGGCGGATCGCCAGTCAGCACTTTGGGCTATGAGAAAGCCACGAACTGGGCATTCCAGATTGCCGGCGAGGATGATTTTGTGATGGAGGTCCTTACCGGCCAGCCCGACGCGCCGCCCTATTTCGGACGCATGAAGGTTCAGAACAAGCAAGGGCCCGGGATGCTCGCCGACCGGCCGGACTTCGCGAGGACCGGCTCGCCCCTTCCGGGTGCGCTGACCCTCGACGTCCGGCCGTGCGAGGCCTTTCAAGATCGGCACCTTGCCGGAAGTTTGAACATCAGTGTGTGCCGCTCATTCGTGGCCTATGCCGGCTGGCTAATTCCCGCGGATCGTCCAGTCTCCCTCATTGCAGCGAGCGAACAGGACGCGCGCTATGCCCGCCGCGAGTTGAGCTTGATAGGAGTCGACAACGTGGTGTCCTGGTCTGGGCCCGATGCCATCGAGAGCGCTTCTTCACGGCAGCTTGCATCGGCGGACCACACGGATAGCGGGCATTTGTCGCCGGATGCCGTTCGGCTCGATGTGCGGGCCGCTGCGGAGTTTGAGGAAGGCCACTATCCCGGCGCGGTGAACATCCACTATGGAAGGCTGCCCGCGTTGGCGGGGAGTCTGCCCAAGGACCGGCGAATCGAGGTGTACTGCCACGCGGGGGAGCGCTCGGCAGTGGCGGTGTCGGTGCTGGCCTCGATGGGTTTCACGGATGTTGCGCACATTCGTGACGGCTATGTCGGAATGGTGGATCGGGGTTTGGTGCCGGCCGGCTAGCCGCGTGATTCCGCCAGTTTACGCCTTCCAAACACAAACCACATACCTGTCCAGATGACCAGCGACATGGCAAGGGCCGAGGCCACCTGTCCCCAGGCGATTCCCGAAGCGCCCATGTGCGGCAATAGGGTCAGCCCGACGCTTACCCCCACGATCATCCCCGCCAAGCTGCCCAGCGCGTTCCATTCGTGCCGGCCCTTGCCGAGCAGCCCCATCGAGAGGATGCCGGACCCCGCGAGCACCACATAGCGCAGCAGCAGGATCGCGGTATAGCCAATCGCGCCCAGATAATTGGGATAGATGAAATGGATGATCAGCCAGGTGAGGCCGAGGAGGGCGACGGCGATTCCCAGGCTGGAGGCAAAGAGCTTGCCCTGGAACTGCAGCATTTTGCGGCGCATCCAGGCATCGTCATGGGACCTCTCACTGTAGAACGGCGCGGCGATGTTCTGGGCGGTAGCGGTGATCTGCATCGCCGCCAAGGAAAAGATCGCGCCCATCTGGTAATCCGGAATCTGGCTTCGGTCCTTCACGAAATGGTCCAGCAGGTAGGAATCGGCATAAACCATCGCGACGCTGAGGCTGCTGCTGACCCAGGCCTGGAACGATAGTCTGTCGAACTTTGGAGGCCGGACTGGACGGACAGCAAAAGTTTTCGGTCCCACCGCTCTCACAATGGGCACCAGCGCTGCCAGGAACCCAAAGAGGAGCCCGTACAGAAACCCCGGCATGCCGAAGATCCAGGTTGCCAGCACCGCGAGCACGAAGTTCTGGCCCCGCACAGCGGCGATCATCCTGGCGGTTTCGACGAGCTTCCTCTGAGACTGCAGATACCAGCTGCAGGCGTCCATGAGGTTCTGGAGCGGCACCGTCCAGACGAGCACCATGGCCCATCCGGCGATCTGCGCCGAAGGGGTCAGGTACCCCGCCTGGACCACTCCGCAGAAGATGAGCGCGGCCGCGAGCGCCGTGAACGCCAATCGCCGAATCCCGTAACTGAAGATCGCCTGCTTTTCGTCCTCGGGGCGGTTCTCCGAGCAGAACTTGAGGAGCGTGACGTTCGCGCCGAACGCAGAAACCGGGATGAGCACCATCAGGTACGACTGGAGCACGCGTAGGCTTCCCAGTTCCTCTTTGGTCACAAGCTTGGCGACCACGAAGATCATCGCCACGCTGAGGAACTGGCCGAGGAAGTTGCCGGT
Organism: Armatimonadota bacterium; assembly: GCA_016223145.1. Taxonomy (NCBI): domain Bacteria; kingdom Bacillati; phylum Armatimonadota; species Armatimonadota bacterium. The sequence goes on from JACRPN010000009.1 coordinate 155,307, forward strand.
GAGCAGGTGAAAAAAACCCTTGCCGTGCAAAAAACGGCTCTGGTCTTTCAGTCGGCTCCAAGGGCTTCGCGCCGGTTCGGGCATCAGGCTCTTGGGATTATGGCTTTACGGCTACTCCCGGATGCCTTTGGCTCGGAAGTACTTCACGCTGGCTTCCACGCTTTCGAGCGGGTGCCTCGGCGCAACGTCGTACTCGATCGAACCGACCTCCACACCCGATTCGGTGCAGGCTGCCAGAACGGAGTCCCAGTCCACCACGCCGGCTCCGGGCTCGGCGAAAACGGGCTCGGGCTTGTCGAGGCCGTCCTTCAGATGGACCTGCTTGACGCGCTTGCCGAGCTTCTTGAGATAGGCCGCGGGGTCTTCCTTGCCGAACCAGACCCAAAAGAGGTCGACCTGGGCTTTCAGTTCGTCTGGATCGCTGCTCTCAAAAAGTACGTCGAGGCCCAGCTTGCCCTCTTGCTTGGCGAATTCGAAGGCATGGTTGTGATAGCCGAGTTGGAGCCCGGCGGCCTTTAGCTTCTTGCCGATTGGCGCGATACGTGCGGCGAACTTGTCCCAGCCCTCTTTGTAGTCGGCTTCGCCGAGCCATGGGATGACGATGAAATCGTTTCCGAGGGTCTTGTGGTCGGCGATGACTTTGTCGAGGTCGCCCTCCAGTTCGCCAAGGCCGACATGGGCGCCGGTGACGCCGAGGCCGGTGTCGTCGAGGATGGCCTTGAGCTCGGCGGCGGGAAGGCCGTACGTGCCCGCAAGCTCGACGTAGTGGAGTCCCATTTTCTTCAGCGATCGCAGGGTGCCCAGCAGGTCGGAAGAGGCCTGGTCCCTGACGGAATAAAGCTGCACGGAGAGTTTCATGACAGCCTCATTCTGGCGGAGGGAATGGGGAGATTGCAGATGGCCAACCGGCCACCCGCCAAATCATAGAAAGGGGACCGCCGGGTCCGCGGACCAAACATCCACGGACGGGGAAACGGGCTGAATGTCCGTGCTCCGTCCGGCTCCTGTCCCCTGGTATAATGCCGCCTGTTCCCAGGGTGCGCTCGTAGAGTGTCCCGTAACGTTTCGGAGGATCAGTTTTTCTTATGCCAGGAACCGGCACCATCATTCAGGTCATGGGCCCCGTCGTCGACTGTCGCTTTGCGACGGAGACGCTGCCCGAGCTCTACAACGCCATCACGATCAAGGACGAAAAGCGCGGTATCGACCTCGTCTGCGAAGTTGCCCAGCACCTTGGTGACGATACCGTTCGAACGGTTGCCTTGAGCACCACCGACGGCCTCGTCCGTGGGATGCCCGCCGTCGATACCGGCGGCCCCATCACCGTGCCCGTGGGCGACGAGACGCTGGGCCGCGTATTCAACCTGCTTGGCAACCCGATCGACAACGGCGCGGAGCTATCCAAGGGCGTTCGGCGCGACCCGATCCACCGCCAGCCGCCACCCCTCAAGGACCAGAGCACAAAGGTCGAAATCCTGCAGACCGGTCTCAAGGTGGTCGACCTTCTCTGCCCCTTCAACAAGGGCGGAAAGATCGGACTCTTCGGCGGCGCGGGCCTGGGCAAGACGGTTCTCATCCAGGAGCTGATCCGAAACATCGCGGTCGAAGCCTCCGGCGTGTCGGTGTTTGCCGGCGTCGGCGAGCGCACCCGCGAGGGCAACGACCTCTGGCTCGAAATGAAGCACGCGAAGTTCAAGGACGTGGACGGCGTGGAGAAGTCGGTTATCGACAAGACCGCCATGGTCTTCGGCCAGATGAACGAGCCGCCCGGAGCGCGCCTTCGCGTCGCCTTGGCTGCGCTCACGATGGCCGAGTACTTCCGCGATGAAGTCGGCTCCGACGTTTTGATCTTCGTGGACAACATCTTCCGGTTCGTCCAGGCGGGCTCCGAGGTCTCGGCGCTTCTGGGACGTATGCCCAGCGCCGTGGGCTACCAGCCCACGCTGGCCACCGAGATGGGCTTCCTTCAGGAGCGCATCACGTCGACCACCAAGGGTTCGGTCACCTCGGTGCAGGCGATCTCTGTGCCTGCCGACGACCCCACCGACCCCGCTCCGGCGACCACGTTCTCCCACCTCGACGCTTATGTCTATCTGGAGCGCGCGATCGCTTCGAAGGGTCTTTATCCCGCGGTTGATCCTCTGGCTTCGGTCTCGAAGAACCTCGATCCGCAGGTCGTCGGCGCAGAGCATTATGCTGTCGCCCGAGGCGTTCAGCAGATTCTGCAGCGCTACAAAGAGCTTCAGGACATCATCGCGATTCTGGGTATCGACGAACTCAGCGACGACGATAAGCAGGTCGTGGCGCGCGCCCGAAAGATCGAGCGCTTCCTTTCGCAGCCGAACTTCGTGGCGGAGCAGTTCACCGGAAACCCCGGCCGCTATGTGCGGCGTGAGGACACGGTGGCGGCGTTCAAGGAGCTCATCGAGGGCAATTTGGACGACGTGCCCGAGCAGGCGTTCCTCTATTGCGGCGGCCTCGACGACGTGATGGAGAAGGCCAACAAGCTGAAAGCTGTAGCGTAGGAAGGGCAGCTTGCCCGTGCTTGAAGCTCCGCGGCACTGCCATGGAGTGCCGGTTGGCAGTCGACCTGAAGATAACCCCGCACAGCCCTGAACGGTTGTGCGGGGTTGTCGTTTGTTTCCCTTGAGGTCGCTCGAAGCTGAAACTCACCCATCAGGGTTTCGGAACGTGATGGGTCGCTCGCGGGAGGCCTTGTTGCGCTCGGCGCCATCGGCCTTGGGTGAAGGAGTTCGGCCCGGTCCGAAGAAGTAGGAGTCCATGATCTCCCGGCGCTATATCCCCACATGGAGGCGCCCCAAGCCGAAACCCAAGCGCTGGCTACCGACGCAGGCTTTTGGCGTTCTTAGCGTGGTTGCGGGGGTTTTGCTCTGGTACCCCCTTTTTGCCCCGTTCTGGAGTCAGGCGGACTCTTCTGCTGACGTCGGACACGCCACCGTGGCGACGCCCTTCGTAACGCATGCGGCGAGAGTCCCTCGGCCCCAAACGGGCCGCCCCGACTGGACCGGCGTGAACATGCCCATCAGCGTTCAGCTTTCGAAGGGACACAAGGATGCTTGGACCCTATTTGCGGTTCTGGGGTTGATCGGCATGATCCTGATGGTGCGCTTGGCGGCATCGGGCAACCCGGGGATCGCCTTTGTCCTGGCCATGGACCTCGGCCTCCTTGGCGGCATCGCCTCGACCGACCCCTATTCGGTCAACCACCTGTTCATGTTCATCTGTGCGGCGCTTATCTCCAGCACCTGGCTCGCGCTGGCGGCCCGCGAGATGGAAGACCCTTGGATTACAGCCCTAGTCATCTGCGCCATCGTCGGCATGGGGCTCTGCTTCAAGTCGATGGGGTTCGGTGAGCGCGTGCTCATTGCGAGCATGGTGCTCGGGATGAACCTGATGTACTACCGGCACGTGGCTGTGGAATAGGAAGGGTGCGCAAATGGACCACCTCGCCCCCCTGGGGAGAGGTCGGTGAGCGCAGCGAACCGGGTGAGGGGGCTCAGTCTTCGGATCACATGCAACATAGACCGCCGAAACCATAGCCCTATGAGCCCCAAAGGTATACTCCCAGCTTCCATGGCAGCTACGTTCCACCTCTCCGTCGTCGCCCCCGACCGCAGCGTCGTGGAGCAAGAGGTCGTGTCCGTGATCGCTCCGGGCGCGGCTGGGTACTTCGGAGTGCTCAAGAACCATGTGCCGCTGGTGGTGGCCCTCAAGCCGGGTCTTCTGGAGTACGTTTCGGCCACGCATGACCGCCATTACGTAGCGCTCAAGGGCGGCTTCTTCGAGCTTGCGAACGACAGAGCCACGATCCTTGCCGATGCAGCTGAGCCGGCGACCGAAATCGACATCGCCCGGGCTGAGAAGGACCTGGAAGAGGCGCGCAGGGCGCTCAGAGGCGAAGATTCCCCGATGGACACCGACGACGCGGTGGTCGAGGTGGAGTGGGCGGTCATCCGCCAGAAAGCCGCGCGGTTGGCCTGACGCAGCCAGAGAGTCAGCCCTTTTCCCTCGACTCATTGAGGGGTAAAGTCCCCGCATGTCCGCCGTCGCGCCCAGCCGCACCCTCCTCGAAGAAGTCACCGCCATCCGTCATGAGATTCACAGGCATCCGGAGCTCGCCTATGAGGAGTTCCACACCAGCGAAGTGGTTCAGCGTGAGCTGAAAGCGGCGGGGGTCGAGTTCGTTGCTGGTTTGGCGGGTGGGACGGGGGTTTTGGGTTGGTTGCCGGCGACGGTGGAGGGTGGCCAGGTTGCCAGGTCATCAGGTTCTCAGGTTACGGACTCCGAACACCTGAACACCCGATCACCTGAACACCCATTCCCCAGGACCATCGCGTTACGCGCGGACATGGACGCGCTTCCCATCCACGAGACGACCGGAAAGGACTACGCCAGCACTATTCCCGGCAAGATGCACGCCTGCGGGCACGATGGGCACACCTCGATTCTCCTTGGGGTTGCGAAAACCCTTGCGGCGATGGACGAGAGACCCAACAACGTGCTTCTGCTCTTTCAGCCTGCCGAAGAGGGAGGCGCGGGCGGCAAGCGCATGGTCGAGGACGGAGCGCTTTCCGGAAAAGTGATCGGGACGAAGGCCGACCGGATCTTTGGGCTTCACGGATGGACAACGCTTCCGCTTGGCAAGGTGGCGACCCGCGTCGGTCCCATGATGGCGGCGACCGATAATTTCGACATCACCATTCGAGGTCAAGGAGGCCATGCGGCCGCGCCCCACACCGGTATCGACCCCATCGTCTGCGCGGCGCACGTGGTGGTCGCCCTCCAAGGCATTGCCTCGCGGAACATCGACCCCTTTGACTCCATTGTGATCACGGTTGGCCAGATCGATGGCGGTACCGCGACGAACATCATCCCCCACACCGCTTCCATCAAGGGAACGGTGCGCACGCTGTTGCCGGAAACCCGCAAGCTGGCTGAGCGCCGACTCAAACAAGTTGCAACAGGGGTCGCCGAAGCCCACAACGCCAAGGCAGAGATTGTCTGGATGCCTGGCTATCCCTGCACCAGCAACTCGGCCGAAGCGGTCGCGGACTTCATGGAGGCTGCGACGCGCGCGTTGGGAGCCGAAGCGGTGAGCGACCAGGGGCTTCCCACGATGGGTGGCGAGGACTTCAGCTACTACGGTTCCGAGTGCCCTGCCTGCTTCTTCCAGCTTGGCGTGATCCCCCCTGGGCAAGAATCCGTGCCAGGAGTTCATACCCCCGAGTTCGATTTCAACGACGACGCCATCGAGATCGGAATCAAGGTGTTCGTCGAACTGGCGACGGCGTATTAAGAAAGACAACGCCGCTCCGGCTCAAAGCCGGAGCGGCGTTGTCTTTCCGAAAAGGAATCAGCGTCGCTTGCGAAGGAGCATCAGGGCGCCAATGCCCAGGGCGGCCAGGGTCGCCGGCTCGGGAACGGTGCCGTCGTAGTTCACGTCGTCCACGCCAATGTAGTTCGAGTTGGCCCCGAAGAAGCCGCCATTGTGAACGTAGTAGCGAAGGGCGAACCTCCCGTCGGTCGGGGCATTGAGCCCGGATACCGTCGCGGAGTACTGGGTCCAAGTCTCCGGATAGCCGGAGGCCGCTTCGCTAGAGTTGACGTCGACCAGCAAGGTGGAGAAGTCCCCCACACCCTCGGCGCCCGAACCCACGTTTGAGCTGGCGCCATTGGTGCTCAACCTCAACTGGAGGCGATCCGGGAAGCCGGAGGCGTCGACCGTCCGGGTCCAGAACGAGAACGTGTCGCCGTTGCGAAGCGTGCGCATGGGCGTGATCAGCCAGCCGCTGAGGGTTTCTTGGCCGGTGGTTCCGCCCGTAAACTGCCAGTTGGCGCCGATGTAGGAGTCGCCTGCGCCGCTGAGGGCCGGAAAGACTGTGTCATTGCCCTGGAACCAATTGTTCTGGGCACTGTCGCTGTGGTTGATCATGTCCCAACCCATGCCGGCCAGCAGGGACACGTCGTCGAAGCCTTCGGAAAAGTCTTGCGCGATTGCGCCCGCAGAGAGCGCCGCAAGGGCGGCCCAAGCCAAAGAACGTTTCATATTTCCTCCAAATCAAAAAGAACCCACCCAGCCAAACCGGCCGGAAGTGCCTTCTTATAGTAGTTGAAAGTGACCCCCGTTGCAATACCAGCCGGCAATACCGCTGGGAAAGCCCGTATTTATGCTAGGCCGGATCGCAGCTGCGGTAAGCCTGGATCAGCGCCAACTCGCCTTCCTTGCCAGGCTTCTGGTTGCCATGCTCCATCCCCAAGACGCCCTGAAACCCCTTTGCCTTGATGTGGGCGAAGATGTTCTTGTAGTTCATTTCACCGGTGGTCGGCTCGTTGCGCCCCGGGTTGTCGCCAATCTGGAAGTAGCCGATCTCCGACCATGCCGCATCGATATTCGGGATGATGTTCCCCTCTTGGATTTGAGCGTGATACATGTCGAACAGGATCTTGCAGGCCGGGCTGTTTACGGCGCGGCAAATCTCATAGGCCTGCGGAACGTCGGTGAGGAACAGGTTCGGGTGGTCGCGGAAGTTGAGCACCTCGATCACCATAGTCAGACCGTGCGGCTCGAATATCTCGCAAGCGCGCCTGAAGGCTTCAACCACATAGGCGGTCTGATAGCCCATGTGCCGGCGGCGGTCGCAGGTCCCCGGCACCACGGTCATCCACTTGGTGTTCATGCGCTTGGCGACGTCGACACATTCCCGACACTCGGCAAGGAACTTGTCGAGGTGCTCCTTTCGACCCGTCGTTAGGGTCGGGTTGGTCCAGTCGATCGAGGTCGCCACGAATATCCCCATTTGAACCCCTCGGTCAGCCATGGCCTTGGCGATCCGCTCCTGATCCTTCACCGAGTAGCCCTTCATGCCGTTTTCCTCCCAGGCGCGAAAGCCCTGGTCGGCGGCGAAGTGGATCTGATCCACGGGATCGTCTCCCGCATGGTTGCGAAACATGCCGAAATGCGGCGCGAACTTCATGGAAAACGGCTTGGATTGCATGGGGTCCCTCACGGTGCTGGAGGCGCTTGCGGTCTTGATCAGCGGCAGCGAGCTTGCCGCGAGACCAGCTTTCAGAAGCGAACGGCGGGTGGGTTTGGGCATGGCGGGAAAGCGCGACGGGCGGCCCCCTGAGGCCGCCCGTGCCTGGTGATCAGGCCAGCTTGGTCTTTCCGGGCATGGCGATCGACGGAACGGCGATCGGGCCGAACTCGAAGCGCGCTGGAACGAGCTTCTCGTTCGAGTTTAAAGCCTGCTCCCAGGTCACTTCGGCGCCGGTGTAGCCGGCCATCCGGCCCATGATGGCGGTCAGAGTGGTCTCGGCGATGCGGTGCCCCTCGTTGACGTAGTCGCCGCTCTTCATGGCCTTGATCAGGTCCTTATGCTCGAGCATGTAGGGGTCCGGCTTCTTGTTCATGTCGGGGTAGCTGTAGTCGCTGCCGCCGCTCGATCCGCCCTGGCTCGGGCCCTTCGGGAAGTAGGACTTGGAAGCGCTGCCCTGACTCATCCTAATCCGACTTGCAGCGTCCGAGGTGCCTTTCGTACCGACGATCAGCTCCGAGACGCGCGAAGCCGTGTTGTCGATCTGCCGGCAAGAGCTGGTCTGAATAACCCCGTTCGCATAGGTGAACTGGGTCATGAAGTGATCGTAGATGTTGCCGAAGATCGCGTCGGTACGGACCTGGCGGCCCGCGAGGCAGATCGCCTTCACGGGGTGCGCGTTCATCGCCCAGTTGCAGATGTCGATGTTGTGGACGTGCTGCTCGACGATGTGGTCGCCCGAGGACCAGGTGAAGTACAGCCAGTTGCGGAGCTGCCACTCCATCTCGCTCATCTGGGGAGTCTTGGCGACGCTCCAGAGGCCGCCCTGGTTCCAGTAGGAATAGAGCGCCCGGATCTCGCCGATTGCGCCATCGTGGATGCGCTTCATGATGTCGAGGTAAGCAAGATCGTGCCGGCGCTGGGTGCCGCAGACCACGTTGAGCTTCTTCTGCGTCGCCAAGTCGGAAGCGGCGAGGAACTGGCGAATACCCGGGGCATCTGTGGCGACCGGCTTTTCGGTGAATACGTGGCATCCACCCTCGATCGCCGCCGCGTAGTGGATCGGACGGGCATAGGGCGGGGTCGCGAGGATGACGTAGTCCGGCTTGGTGGCGACCACGCCTTTGTAGGCGTCCCAACCGACAAACTCCCGGTCCTTGGTGACCTGGAAGCGCTCCTTCTCTTTGATGTTGTCCCTGAGATAGTTGCGCGAGCCGTCGAGGCGATCCTGAAACACGTCGCCGAGGGCCCAAACGACCACGCCCGGATCGGCATCGAGGCTGTTGAACATGGCGCCCGTGCCGCGGCCTCCGCAGCCGATCACGCCGACTCTGATGGTGTTCTTGGCCTGGGAGAACACGCCTGCTGGAAAGGTTAATGCTGCCGCCGTCGCCGCGCTGCGTGCCAGGACTTCGCGCCGAGACGGGCCGTTGTTTCGCGCCATGCAGCAAGCATAGCCGGAATCGGTTTGCAGTGCAAGGGGGCGCTGAAACGACTGGAGACGGAGAGTCGCGAAAAGGGTGAGTTGAACGTGTCCGGGTTCCCGTAGGGCAGACTCTCCGTCTGCCTTTCCGCTCGAAGGCTCATTTCAACGTGAAGTCGTCCTAGTAGAGGGCGGTCTGGCGCGGGTCCGGAGTCTCTTGCCCCATCCCTTACCGCCTTTTCTGTTGCCGGAACGTGCGACGCAGAGGCTGCTCCTCACCCCTCGCAGACAACCCGCAAACCCACAAAGAACCCATCCGAGAGCCACCAGCGGCTCTTGGGCATCTGAGGATCGGTCTTGTTCCAAGATCGGTCCTGGTGTGCGCGCGTGGATGGGTTCACCGTCGACCCCTTGTCCATCCAGCACCCCCCGCAGAGCACGGGCTCGCCGGTCATGTCTTTGCACCACTCGCCCGCATTGCCAAGCATGTCATAGAGGCCCCAAGCATTGGGTTTCTTCTGCTTGACCGGGTGGGTCTTCTCTTTCGCGTTGTCCGAGACCCACGCCAGGTCAGTGATCTTGCTCTCCAGCTTGTCCTTACCTGCGCGGGCGGCATATTCCCACTCGGCCTCCGTGGGGAGGCGGTACTTCTTGCCGGTTTTTGCGCTGAGCCAGGCGCAGAACATTTGCGCCGAGTTGAAGGTGGCGCAGAGCGCCGGATAGCCCTCATGGCCGAACCCGTGGTCCGGCGCGCCGTAGGGCTTGCTCGGCCGAGAGCGAACGATGGCCGCGGTGGTGTGCTCTTCGACAGGCACATCGAGCTTGAACGCGTAAACGTCAAAAACGTCCCAAGTCACCTCGGTTTCCCCGATGAACAGGCCCTTGATCTCGTAGGTTCGGTCCTGGAGGGTGATCTTGCCGTCTGGGAGCGGGACCATCCGAAAGCTTGCGAGCGAGTCCGGTATCTTCTGTTCGTAGGGCGCCCGGTCTTGTGGGTTGTGCGACGGTACACCGGTCACCACGGCGCCGGCAGAAGAGGCAATGGTCAGTAAGGCAACGCTCAGCATCATCTTGGGAGTCTCGGTTCTTGGACGCTTGGGCGGCGGCTCGGTTGCGGCTCCGAGCTCGGCTGAATCCTTCGCCCTTCGCCCTTCGCCCTTCGCCCTCGCTAGGTTCGAGTATAGCCAGATTCACATGGGAATCCGGGTGAACCTCACCCTCTATGCCCGCTCGGAGGAGGCAGCGGAAAGGGCAGCCCGCGCCGGATTTGGCGAATTCGCACGCCTCGAACAGATCATGAGCGACTACCGCCCCGACAGCGAACTGATGCGATTCTGCGCGAAGGCGGGGCAAGGGCCGCAGCCCATCGGAAAGGACCTGTTCCGGGTGCTTTGGCACGCCCAGGACGTGGCAAGGCTCTCGAGTGGGGCGTTCGACGTGACATGCAGCCCGGTGGTCCGGCTCTGGCGGCAGGCGCGCAAGGACGGCAAGATGCCGCCGGCCGAGGCCCTGCAAAGCGCGCTTAAGCTGGTCGGCTGGAAGAAACTCAAGCTCGATCGCCGTGCACAAACCGCGGAACTGACGGTTCCCGGCATGCTCCTGGACCTGGGAGGCGTCGCAAAGGGCGACGCCTGCGACTTCGCCTTGGCGGCCATCAAGAAGGCTGGAATTCGATCTGCCATGGTGGAGTGCGGCGGCGACATCACACTGGGTGCCGCGCCCCCTGGGAGTTGGGGTTGGCCGATCAAGATACTGGGTTCAAGCGAGCAGGTGCAGCACCTCTCCAATGTCGCCATTTCCACCTCGGGCGACGCCTATCAGTTTGTCGAGATCGACGGCAAGCGGTATTCGCACATCTGCGATCCTCGGACCGGTTTGGGGCTCTCCAACCGCCTCCAGGCGACCGTCATCGCTAATAGAGGGCTCCGGTCGGACCCGCTCACGAAAGTGATCTGTGTGCTGGGGCCGGGAGTTGGGCGGAGACTGGCTTGCCGCGAAGGCGCGGCCGCAGTCTTCATTGTGACCCCCTGATTCACTGCCAACTGGCGTCTGAATCGGGCGAAGCGCGAAGAAAGGTTCGGTATCCTCGCGTTCATGTCTTCGCTTGGCAAAGCGATCCCATTATTGTCGGCCGTCCTTGGTGGCTGGAGCCTGCTGCTTCAGCCCGCCATAGGAGGGCAAGGATCGAGCAGCAAGCAGAGGATCAGCTTTTCCAAGGACATCCTTCCCATCCTTTCGGACAAGTGCTTCCTTTGCCACGGTCCCGACCCTTCTTCGCGACAAGCAGGGCTGAGGCTCGACATCGCCGAAGGCGCCTTTGCCGAGCGTGGGACCGGTCGCTGGGCGGTCGTGCCGCGCCAACCGGGAAAGAGCCTGCTGATCCAGAAGATCAACGGCAAAGACGCTCCGATGCCGCCCCCTTACAGCGGAAAGAAGCTCACGCAAGCCGAAAGGGAACTGCTCCGACGCTGGATCGAGGAGGGCGCGGCCTACGGACGGCTTTGGTCTTTCGAGCCGCTGCCTACAAGGGTGAAGGTCCCAACGGCCGGCGCAAGATGGGCCAAGGACCCCCTCGATCGATTCGTGTTTGGCCGTCTTCAGAAGGTCGGTTTGGCCCCGAGCAGGGAAGCTCCCCGGTGGCGATGGCTCCGGCGCGCGACGTTTGACCTCACGGGTCTGCCGCCGACCGAAGAAGAGATTGACGCCTTCAACACGGACCGACGAAAGGACGCCTATGAACGTGCCGCTGACCGCATGCTCGCCAGCCCCCATTTCGGCGAGCGCTTGGCTGTGGAGTGGCTGGATGCAGCGCGGTACTCCGACAGTTACGGCTATCAGTCCGACCTTCTCATGCCTAGCTGGCCTTTCCGGGACTGGGTGGTCTCGGCGTTCAACGCGAACAAGCCCTACGATCAGTTTCTGACCGAACAGATCGCCGGGGATCTGCTTCCGAACGCGACGCGGGACGAGATTTTGGCAACGGCGTTCAACCGGCTTCACCGCCAATCGAACGAAGGCGGTTCGATCGCCGAGGAGTTCAAGACCGAATACGCCGTGGACCGGGTGAACACCTTTGGCACGGCGGTTCTAGGTCTGACCGTAGGCTGTGCCCGGTGCCACGACCACAAATTCGATCCCCTGACGCAGAAGGAGTACTACCAACTCTACGGGTACTTCAACAACATCAAGGAGTACGGTCTGCTGCTCAGCACCGAGATCGTGCCCACGCCCTCGCTCTTGCTGCCGACTCAAGAGCAGGCGACGAAGCTGGCCGAAGCGAGGAAGGCGGTCGAAGTTGCGAAAAAGCGGCATGTGCTGGCTCAATGGGAAGGCGCCGGTACCGGACTACTGCAGGCCGTTAAGATCCAGTCGGTCCAGGTGCACGGAGTCTTGGGCCGATTCGAGCTGGATACTCCTGGAGACAAGTACCCGAACCTAACTGGAGGCGCAGCGGCCGCGCAGCCCTTGGGCCAAGTGGCGCTCGTGGACGGCCATCAGGGCAAAGCGGCCTTGCTGGATGGCGACAACGGGGTTGTGGTGCGCGGCCTTCCGGCACGCGAGCGATGGGAGCCTTTCTCTTGGAGCTTCTGGGTGCAGGACCCCAGACAGAAGGGGCCGGTCGTAGTTCTTCACCGCACGGGTGGCACGGACGTCGGCTTCTGTGGCTTCGACCTGATGCTCGAAGACGGGTTCCTCACGGCGCGCGTCATGCGGCACTGGCCCGGGAACGCCGTGGCAGTTCGCTCCGAGGTCCGCGTGCCGAAGGGCGCCTGGGCCCATGTGGGCTGGAGTTGGGACGGAAGCGGCGATGCATCGGGGCTCAAGCTCTACCTGAACGGGCGCCTTGTCGCCACAGAAACGATCGTGAACAGGCTTTGGAAGAAGATCAACGCTTACGGTGATCTAGGAGGGAGCGGTGGCGATTGGTGCTTCGGGCAACGATTCCGCGATGCAGGGTTCAAGGGCGGCAAGATCGACGACGTGGTGTTCGTCGGGCGGGCGGTCTGCGAACCCGAAATGAGCGTGCTCGCGGGTGGCGACCCTGTCGAGGCCTTGTCTGGCAGACAACTCGAATACGCTGCCGCGATCGACCCGGGCTTCCAAAGCACGATGGCCGAGCTGCGGAAAGCGCAGGAGCATCTCGCCAACGTCGAAGAGCCGATTCGGGAGATTTCGGTCATGGCTGAGGCCAATCCCGAGATCCCGGCCTATCTGCTCGCCCGGGGGGCCTACGACGCGCCCAAGAACGAGAAGACCCGCGTCCGTCGCGGGGTTCCGGCCTCTCTGCCACCGCTCGGGACGAAAGGTAAGAACGACCGGCTCGCCCTGGCGCGCTGGGCCACCCAGCCCAACCACCCTCTCACCGCGAGGGTAGCCGTCAACCGCTTCTGGCAGATGCTCTTCGGGGTCGGGCTCGTGGAGACGAGCGAGAACTTCGGCACCCAAGGCGCCCAACCCTCGAACCCGGAGCTCCTGGACTACCTGGCTCGGGAGTTTGTGGATTCTGGGTGGGACGTAAAGAAGCTCCTCCGACGAATTGTGTTGTCGGCGACCTATAGGCAGGACTCCTCACTGCTGGGTCCGGAAGCCCAACGAAAAGCCAAGAAAGCCAAGGACCCTCAAGACCGCTTCTTCTCCCGCGGACCGAGCCGCAGGCTCAGCGCGGAGATGGTCCGTGATCTGGCGCTTTCCGCGAGCGGCCTGCTCACCGACAAGCTAGGAGGGCCGCCCGTCAACCCTTATCAGCCCGCGGGAATCTGGCAGGAGAACAACACGATGAGCCCCGGATTTGTGCAGAGCAAGGGCGCCGACCTTTACCGGCGCAGCCTCTACACCACCTGGAAGCGCACCACCCCGGCCCCGAACATGATGCTCTTCGACGCCACCTCGCGCGAGGCGTGCACCATGCGACGGCCCGCGACGAATACGCCCCTGCAAGCCCTGGTGCTCCTAAACGACATTCAGTTCGTCGAGGCGTGCCGGGTGCTGGCGGAGCGCCTCTTGAAGTCGCCAGGTACGGAAGTCACCCATCTGCAGACCGCCTTTCGCAGGCTATCCGGACGGCGCGCAGACCCGGCCGAGATGGCCTCTTTGCTGCGGCTCTTGGGCGAGCAAAGAGCCCTGTTTCGAACTGGCGAGCAGTTTGCTGAGAAGCTGCTGAAAGTGGGAGACAGCAAGGCGGACAGGGACCTCGACCCTATCGAAGTGGCGTCGCTGACAGTGGCTGTTCAGGCGATTTTGAGTTCCGATGCGGTCATTTGGAAGCGATGATGGGACTAAACTGGCGTGGAACCGCAGGAGCTGCGCGAAACGTATCCGCAGACAGACTCCGGAGGGCAGTTCCGGAAGGATGAAACAACGATGAAACTCTCCAAGATTTTCGCCATTGCCGCGCTGATCGCCGCCGCCGTGGCCCCTGTCAGCGCTCAGGGCTTCCGAATGATGGGCGGCGGCGGAGCAGGCAGCCCCCTGAACATCATGTTCAGCTTCAATTTCCAGGACCGTGAGTTCACCGTCCGCAGCGACGTCTCGAAGGAACTCAAGCTTACCGACGACCAGAAGAGCAAGCTCTTGGCATGGAATCAAGCGCAGATGGAATCGATGCGCGGCTCATTCCAGCCCGGCGGACAGCCTCCTAGCCAGGAAGAAATGCAGGCCATGGCCAAGAAGCGAGCCGAAGCCGAAGCCAAGATCACCAAGGAAGTGCTCGACGAAACCCAGGCCAAGCGCCTTCGCGAGCTCTGGGTGCAGCGCACCGGCAACGCGATCATCCTGAACGCCGACGTCCAAAAAGAACTGGGAATCACCGACGACCAGAAGAAGAAGGCCGCCGACCTCCAGAAGAGGCAGGGCGAGGCGAACCAGTCCATCATGCAGAAAGCCCGCGATGGCGAGATCGAGTTCTCCGAGGTTCGCGACCTGATGGCGAAGAACACCAAGGCGCTGAACGACGAACTCGGCAAGATCCTCACGAAAGAACAGGCCGACAGGCTCAAAGCCATGGGCGGCGCGCCGTTCAAGTTCGATCCGGACAACTTCGGAGGCTAAATGAGCCGACCCGCTTCGCGCCGTTCTGACGATGTGCTCCTAGGCCTGACGCGCCGGGAGTTCTTCGGCAGGACGGCGCGGGGCTTTGGAGGCGTCGCCTTGGCGTCGCTCCTTTCGGAAACGGCTGCAGGGAGCCTCGGACCTCGGACCTCGGACCTTGGACCTCAGAAGGGCTTGGCCGGAGTCGATCATCCCGCCAAAGCCAAGCGCATCATCTATCTCTTTCAAGCGGGCGGGCCCGCCCAGCAAGACCTCTTCGACGACAAGCCGCTCCTACGCGAGAAACACGGCGAAGCCCTCCCGGACTCCATCAAGCGCAAGCAGCGCCTGACCGCCATGACCAGCAACCAGAGCGTGCTTCCGCTCGCCGGGTCGCCGTTCAAGTTCGCCCAGCACGGCCAGTCGGGCGCCTGGCTCAGCGAGCTTCTGCCGCAGATTGGCAGTGTGGCTGATGAGTGCTGCTTCATCCGCTCGATGTTCACCGAGGCGATCAACCACGACCCAGCGATCACCTTTTTCCAGACCGGCAGCCAGATTGCGGGGAGGCCGTCGTTTGGTTCATGGATGTCCTATGGCTTGGGCTCGATGAACCAGGACTTACCCGCGTTCGTCGTGCTCGCGAGCGTGAACAAGGGCGACCAGCCGCTCTATGCGCGGCTTTGGGGTAGCGGATTCTTGGATTCCCGGTACGAGGGCGTTCGCTTCCGCTCCGGCGGCGACCCGGTGCTGTATCTTTCCAATCCGGACGGCATCTGCAATTCCGGCCGTCGGGCCATGCTCGACCGCCTCAGCGAGATCAACAAGCACCAGTTCGAGCGCGAGCTGGACCCGGAAATCGAAAGCCGGATCGCGCAGTATGAGCTCGCCTACCGAATGCAGACCAGCGTGCCGGAGGTCACCGACCTGAGCAAGGAGCCGCAGGAGGTGTTCGACCTCTACGGCCCCGACGCGAAGAAGCCTGGGACGTTCGCCTCGAACTGTCTGCTGGCGCGGCGGCTGGCGCAGAAAGGCGTGCGCTTCATCCAGCTCTATCACCAAGGGTGGGACCACCACGGCGGCCTCAAGGGCGGCATGGCGGTGCAGTGCCGTGAGACTGACCAGCCGACTGCGGCGCTCATCAAGGATCTCAAGCGGCTGGGGATGCTTGACGACACGCTGATCGTTTGGGGCGGCGAGTTTGGGCGCACCAGCTACTCCCAAGGGCCCCTTGATCCGAACGCCTTCGGGCGCGACCACCACCCGCGCTGCTTTACGGTCTTTCTGGCGGGCGGAGGCGTGAAGGCGGGAACGACCTACGGGCGGACCGATGCCTACGGCTACAACATCGCCGACGCCGATGGCAACCCGATCGAGCCCACCAAGGACAACTTCACCGAGGGCGCGGTGCACGTCCACGACCTGCACGCCACGCTGCTATGGCTGATGGGCGTGGACCACAAGAAGCTGTCTTTCCCCTATCAGGGACGGGATTTCCGGCTCACCGACGTGCACGGGCACGTGGTGGAAGCCTTGTTGGCATAGAGCCACATATGTACACATGAGCATGTGTACATATGCGTATGTGTGGTATCTTACTATCATGCGCAACATGACGATCGCGTTGGACGATCCCACCTTCGAAGCGATGCAGCGCTACGCGAAGGCACGTGGCATTTCCATGAATGCGTTGATCAGAGAGTCGGTTCGAAGAACCATCGAGGCCTCGGATGTCACCGGACTAGAAGAGACATTTCGCTTGGCCAAGGAACTCAAGAGCAAGTCAAGTGGAAAACGCTGGACCCGTGAGGAGATCTACTCGGGACGGAGGTTCGATTGGCCAAGGTCTTCTTCGACACGAACATCCTGATTTACTCTTGCGACGAGCGAGATCTGGGCAGACAGGTTGTTGCTCAAGAGCTTCTGATCAAACACGGCAGAGAGGGAAACGGGGTGATCTCGTCTCAAACGCTGTTCGAGTTCTTCGACGTTTCTATTCGCAAGCTAAAAGTCCATCCAGTCGACGCCAAACGGATGGCACAAGGCTTCCTCCACTTCGAGATGGTTGAGCCCAGTGCCGAAGTGATCATGGGGGCCATGGACTTAGTCGCCCTAGACAGCATTTCAACGTGGGACGCCCTGATTCTGAGTTCGGCCATCGCCGGCAAGTGCAAGACCGTGTACTCGGAAGACATGCAGCACGGCCGGAAGCTGCGTGGATTGACGATTATCAACCCGTTCAAAGACCAGGCGACTACCTGATCTCCATCAACTCGATCTTCCTGAACTCGCACGGGTGGCTCTCGGATTGCAGAGAGATCCAGCCTTCAGAAAGCATATTCTCGCCTTTGGCCGCTTCGATCAGGACCTTGCCGTCGGCGTCGTTGGGATCGAGCTGCGGGGCGTCGTATTCCATCACGGGTTTGCCGTTGATGCGGTGGATGATATGCGTGACAGACTGGAGATTCTGCCCCACGAGCGTCGACGTCGTTCGGACCTCAAACTCCGCCGTCACCCACTGATCGCCGTGAAAGGTCGGGGAGGTGGAGTTGGTGCAGTGCTGCGTCCAGAACTTGCCGCCGAGCACGATGTTGGTCCCGGGAGTGCAGACATTGCCCGTGGGCCGCTCGCCTTTGCCATCGCCGCCGAGGAGCTGGGCCTCGATGGAGACGGGGAAATCCTGGTCTTTCCTGATCGTTTTCGGGTCCTGGCAGATCAGCATCGCGCCGGAGTTCCTAAACGCCCAGCCGGGACCGTCGGCGATCTGGTCTCCGGTAAAGCGGTATTCGAACCTTAGGATGTAGCTCTTCAGCTTCGCCTTGTAGAAGATGTGCCCGAACCGCCCCTCGAACTTGCCGCCGTAGCCGTCGTAATTGACCTGCATCGCGCCGTCCACCACCCGGAACGTATTGGCGAAGTTGTCGCCAAGCGCGTAGCCCCTGATTTTCGGCGTCTAGCCATCCAGATTTTTGCCGTTGAAGATGGAAGTCCACTTGCCCTGGGGGCGAGAGGCGAGGGGCGAAGGGCGAGGAGGGACCGGAGTTAGGAGAGCCAATCCGCCGCACGAGCAGGTGGGCGTTCCTTCCGGCGGGCAGGATTCGGGTCCACTGACTGCCTTGCGCGCCACGGGAATCGCCAGTGCGATAGCCGCAACCGCAAACAGCGGCGCATTCGATCCGAATAAGGGCGGCTTCATGGTGTTACGCTATTCTACGTTGAATGAGGGGCGTTGGAGGTGAGGGAGGATTCAGATGGGTGACCACCTCTCCCCTCGTGGGAGAGGTCGGTGAGCGTAGCGAACCGGGTGAGGGGGCGAATCCGGGATGCGCGATCCGGAACCTCCACCCCCTAACCCTCCCGTAAGGCGCGGGATCTTCGACCTCCCCCTATCCCGATGATCGGGACAAGGGGAGGGGGAATCCTCAATGGCCAAACCGCCCGATTCGATCTCGGAACTGCGGTTTGGATCGGAACGCCGCAGAGAAATCCGTCTGTTCGAAGCCCGAGGGCGTATCCCCGGTCGAGGCGTACACATACAGCGCCGTCTGATAGATCCCCTGCATCGCAGTTCCGACCACCATCAAACCGATCCACCATAGGCCCATCAGAATTGCGACCGGCACAATCAGCACCGACATACCCGTGAAGGCGACCAGCACCATGAACGGTATCGGAGCGAAGAAGAGCACCAGCATCGCCAGCCCCATGCCACCCGCGCCGATCAGGCGTTCACCCCACGTCTTTTTGAACATGCCGGCCGACTCGCCGATGGCCGCCACGGGTGAGCCCTTCTCGATGACCACGATCGGAATCACGAAGTAGGTCACGATGCTCCAGGCGATTCCGAACACCGCCTCGACGATGCGTCCGACCACGCCGAGGTTTTCGCCGATGATCTTGAGAATGACCCCAACAGTCGCGGCGATGGCGGTCCAGCCCAGAATCGCTGGCATTCGCTTGATAGCCGCGTGCATCCCATCTCCCATCGTCGGGTTGCCTCCCATCAGGCTCTGATGGGCGCAGGCCACCAGCCCCGAGTTGAAGAAGATCACGATGAAGTAGGTCACGAAGTAGAAGGCAAACGCAAGCGGGATCTCCACCGACGGGCGAACCTGCTCGACGTCCTTGAACCCGACCAGCAGCCAATAGGGCACGATGAACGCCGCACTGGCGAGGATCGTGAACAGTGCCGAAATGACGGGGAAAGCCATAAGGCTTGGCGTCTTGCGAAGAACGGCCCAACTTTCCTTCATCAGGACCCAACTGCGCGTGAACCTATCCATGCGTTCAGTATAGGGCATCCGATTGGGACAGTGGCTCGTTTGGGACCAAATGCCGACGACGATCCGTGTCGGCGGGTCGGGACCGGCAGCTAGGGCCTGCGCGGCGGCTGTCCCGTCACGGCGCGCCAGACGGCCCTCACCAGAACGATCGGCAGCAACAGGAGCAGGCCGAGCAGGAGAGCCGTGCCGCCAAGGCATGAAAGGCCCTTTCCGAGTCGGGCAACCGGCGCGAACTCGGGCCGTGTGAGCCGCTTGACGCGAGCCAGCGCTTCCATGGGGTTCGCCGAGGCTATGCGGCCGGCGTCGAGAAGCTCCACCGTCTGGTCCTCAGGAAACCGTGCTTTCAGCTTCGATACGAGGGCGACGTGCTCGTCCTTTCGCTCGATTTGGTCCAATGCCACGGCGATCAAAGCTCCATCGGCGGGTGTCTGCCACCCGCTCGAAACGGCTTCCGAGACAAAGCCGTCCAGCTCCTGGTGTTGCACTTTCCAGGCGGCGATGAGTCGGATCGCATGGAAGCAACCTTTGGGGTGATGTTTGAGAAGGGCCTCGTTCGCGATCTCCAGGGCTTTCTCAGGGTGCCCCTCTTCGATCTCGAGCTCGGCGCAGAACTCGAACCACTCAGCGGACTTCTGTCCCTCACCTTCCATTTCGGCGAGAATCGCTCGGACCTCGGCCCAGTTCTTCTGGTTCTTTGCAACCTGAAGAAGCACCGAATACGCGACGCCAAAGAAGAGCCGGGCTTCAGGCTCAGCGAGGACTTGGCGCGCCGACTGGGAGGCATCGCGCCAACGCCGCCTCTTCATACTCTCGATGGCCCGATCGACCAGGGGACGGAAGCGCAGGAGCTTGTCGCATTGTTTCACCCTCTCCTCACACCGTCTCGCCTCCATCAGGTCGCCCCTTTCGATGGCGATCGCTTTGAGCACGCTCCAGGCTTCTGTCCGATTCGGGTTAATGTCCAGCGCGTTTTGCGCCGAGATCTTGGCTTCATCGAACTTGCCCAGCGCCCTTTGAGACTGCGCCAGAAGGGACCATGCGGAAGAGGATTCCGGGCCCGCGGCGACGGCGAAGCGGCCGTGCTCTTCGGCCAGGACGAAATCGCGGGCTTTCTGCGCAAATCGGCCCTTGACGCACCAAACGTCACTGTGCTCGGGAAAACGCTCTGCGGCCTCCTCCAGCGTTTCATTGGCGCTCGGGGAACCCATCGCCAACTGCGTGTAGGCCAGCGCGGTCCAGTGCGCGACGCGCTCCGGGGCTTCTGCTCGAGCCCGGATCAGGAGGGTCTCTGCCTCCTCGAACTGGCCCTTGACCGTCAAGATGCCAGCCCGGGCAGCCAGGATGTCGGGCGCCTCGGCGATTGCCGCTGGGACCTCGTCGAGAAGGCTTGCTGCTCCGTCGATATCGCCCAGCATGGCCCTTGCCATCGATTTCCAGAACCATGAGCGTGCCCTGAGCGGGTCAAGTTGTGTTGCTTTGTCGGCGTGCAGGATCGTGTCTTCGTATTGTCCGGCGTCGATGTCGCCTTGCGCAAAGAACTCCCAGGCCTCGGCCGATTCGGGGTGGGCTTCGGCGAAGCGTCCCCTTTCCTTGAGCGGAAAGCGTGAGCCGCTCAGGTCGCGCCAGCTTTGCGCATCGACGACAGGCGTCGTCTCTTCAGGCATGTGATTCCAGTGTAGTCCATATCCCATCGCCGGCACGGTACCGGCGGCTACGGTTGGGAAGCAGGGACGAAGGGACGGGGGGTGAGGGGATGGAGGGATGAAGCGATGAAGAGATAAGGAGTTGAAGTGATTGAGAGCAATGGTCCAAGTGGGCTGAGGACAAGGAAGCTCTCGGACCCGTGGGGCAGACTCTCAGTCTGCCTTCTCCGCACAAGGAAGTCCTCGGACCCGTGGGGCAGACTCTCAGTCTGCCTTGGCTGCTTGGGCTCACCGACAAGGGGGCAAAGCTGCCACGATTCACGAATCACGGATCACGGATCACGGTCCACGATCAGGCTCGTACCCACCCGTCTGGCTCGGATCGCCGCAGATGCCGAGGAACACGACGGCGCCAGAGGGGTTGTGAACGATCAGGTAGAGGAACGGCCGGCGAAACAGGAAGCGCAGGGCATCGCCTGACTTCGTAATCTTTGCCAGCGTCGTTTGAGAGGCGCGGGTGCCTGATTCATCGACCTCGATCCTGGCGGCCTGCCGGACATCGTCGAGGAAGCGCCCACTCGAGAGGTCCGGCGCGATTGGCGAGCAATCCAGTCGCATGTAGGCAGATCGAATGCCCAGCGACTGGAGGGTCGCATTCAGGTTCAAAGTGCTCTGGAAGTTGAACTTTGGCAAGCCGATGCTAAACTTGTTCGGGGTGAACCTCTTGAGCACGTGCTCGATGCCCTCTGCGCGGAGTTTGGGAAGAAGCGACAAGACATCCTCACCGACAGGCGGCAGAAAGGCAGCCATCGAAAACTGGCCGCCCTTGTAGTTGAGGAGAACCCCCTCAAGCCCCTCTTCCTTCAGGCACTTGGCACGGAAGCTTCGGCCGAACATGATCGGCACGTTGACCTCCTTGCCGGCAAGGGTCGTGAAGGTCGAGTGGTTAGTCTTTGAGGGGTCGAACTCAATCTCCCATCGCGCCTCAAAGTGGCTTGCGTTCAGAAAGGCCACATCCATGTTAGGATCGACCGAATCCAGGATGCTCGGGATCATGCCATTCGTGTTGTCCCGGGTCCAGTCGTTGATGTCCTTCGTGGCCGTCGTAGGATCGCCCGAGAGAAACACCTTTCCCGCATAGTCCGACTCGATCTTCTCCTCAAATGTGCGAGAAACGGCGCCCGGGCGTGCGATGAACACAGCGTTCGCCAGGGCCAACGGACGCTCCGGATCGGAGAGCACCGAGTCGGTCAAGGTGTGAGCCCGCCTGCCGAGGTCTTCATCCGCAATGCCTGCAAGCCCGAGCGCCATTTTGACTTCGTCCCTCTCCGGCCCCCGTGAGCCTTCCAAGAGTAACCCGAGACACTGCGAAAGTCCGAGGGGCGAGATCAAGAGGTTCTGCCGGTCTGGGTCTTCCTTGTACAGGGCCCCCGCCACCTTGAAACCGAAAACGTTCGAGGCCTGAACCAGAGATCCTGTTTTGACGAGTTGCTCCGCTGGTGGCGCCGTACGGATCGGTGTCTTGCGCCCGAAAGCCCACCAGCCTCCAGCGACGAGCGCAACCGTGATTCCAACCGCAATCAGGTGTGTGCGGCACATAGCGGCAGTATAGTCCGCGCCGGCACGGAACCGGCGGCTACGGTTTGGAGCTGGCACAGAGAGATGATTAGGTGAAGCGATGAAGAGATGAAGGGACCTACCTGTTGAGGCGAGGAGGGAGAGGCTTGCTTAGTTTGGGAAATGGCTGCGGTCCCTGGGCTCGGTCCTTGGGTGCCTCCACGCTTCAGCGTGGTGGAAGTAGAAGACGTCACTGCTCCGATTCAGGCTGCAGGCTACGAGCGCACCACGCTGAAGCGTGGAGGCACTCGGAGCTGCAAGCAAGGACGTGATCCCCACCCTCTGGGGGTGGCCTGCCGCAAGGGGGCTAGGTACCGCACCGAAATCCCGCACCGCGGAGCAGGTGCCAGAGGACGGCCGACCAATCGCCCAGAGCCGGCGGTCTGCGACCCCTCTGGGGTCGGAGAAACTTAGGGTGTTAATCGGTCCAGCCCGGCGTCTGTGACGCCCGGCTAGCGGTCTCGGACCCCTCTGGGGTCGGCGGCCAAAGCCTACGCCAACAGCCCGTCCGCCACCTGGCCTTCGACGTCGGTCAGTCGGAACTCGCGGCCTTGGTGCTTGAAGGTCAGGCGGGTGTGCTCGATCCCCAGACAATGCAGGATCGTCGCCTGCAGGTCGTGGATGTGCATCGGTTTGTCGGCGACCGAAATTCCGAAATCGTCCGTCGCGCCATAAATCTGGCCCCTCTTGATGCCGCCGCCCGCCATCCAGATCGTGAACGCGCTGCGCAGGTGGTCCCGCCCCGCATCCTGCTTGCTCGGCTTGTTCTGGCTCATCGGCTGCCGCCCGAACTCCCCACCCCAGATAACAAGCGTGCTATCCAGCATTCCGCGCGCCTTCAGGTCCTTGATGAGCGCCGCGCCACCTTGGTCCACCTGTTTGCAGCGGTCCGGCAGTCCCGTGATCAGGTTTTGGTCGCCGCCGCCATGGTGGTCCCATCCGCCGTGGTCGATCTGCACGAACCGCACGCCGCGCTCCACCAGCCTCCGCGCGAGCAGGCAGTTGTTGCTGAAGCTGCCCTCGCCCGGCTTCGCGCCGTACATTTCGAGCGTGGCCTGCGATTCGCTGGAGATGTCCATCAAACCCGGCACGCTGGTCTGCATTTTGTAGGCCATCTCATAGGCCTCGATGCGCGTCGCGATCTCGGGGTCGCCAATCCCGGCAAGCGATCCGTGGTTGATCTCTTTGATTGCGTCGAGGGTCTGACGGCGCAGGTCGGCGTCCACGCCGGGAGGGTTGTTCAGATAGAGTACGGGCTCGCCCGCTGATCGGAAAGGAACGCCTTGGTAAACGCTGGGCAGGAAGCCGCTGCCCCAGCAGGTGGTGCCGCAACGCCCCGATTTGCCGCTGGTGAGCACGATGAACCCGGGTAGATCCTCACACTCGGAGCCCAGCCCGTAGGTGACCCACGAGCCCATCGTCGGGCGGCCCTGGCGCGGAGAACCGGTGCTGAAAAGGAGCTGCGCGGGCACGTGGTTGATCTCGTTCGTGTGCATCGAACGGATGAACGTGACCTCGTCCACGATCTCGGCGGTGTGGGGCAGGAGCTCGGAGATCCACATGCCGCTCTGGCCGTACTGCTTGAAGCTCCAGGGCGACTGGAAGACCAGCTTCGTGTTGCGGTCGGTGCTGGTGAACGGTCCGAGGCGAAGGCCCGCCAAGGCCGATTCGGGGATCGGCTGGCCATCAAGTTTGGCGAGAGCGGGCTTGTAGTCAAAAAGGTCCGGCTGGCTGGGCGCGCCGGTCATGTTGAGGAAGATGACGGCCTTGGCCTTGGGAGTGAAGTGGGGGGCTTTGGGGGCAAAGGGGTCGCTTCGTTTACCTTGGCTCTTGTCGGACATGTCGGACAGGTCAGACCTGTCCGACACCATGCTCGAAGCAAACAGCCGCTCATTCAGCATCATCGCAAGCCCGACGCTGCCGATGACCGATGCGCCCGACCGCTCCAGGAAGTAACGTCGGGTGATCTCTTTGAGGGCCTGTTCGCGCGGGTCCATGTGTGCCTATTATCCTCTGTGTTTCGAGCGTTCGGGCTTCAAACAAAGCTGCGTGTTGCCCAAATGCAGCACGTCAGTGCTGGGTCCACCATGCCGCAGCACGGCATTTGCCGGATGCATCTCTGCCTTTCGGCCACAGCTTCCGAACCACTCGCGCCCATCCGAAACCACGATTGCGAGGGCCCCTGCCTCCCCCACGGCGGCGAAATCTGCTGCCGGCGACCCATAGACGGGCAGGCCCGCGGCTCTAAGTTGGGTGAGCGCGGCGGAGACATCCAGAACTGGGACTCCGAGCTCGCTGACATACAGAAGCCCAGCGGAATCGAACTCACCTGGACGCGCATTGTCCAAGCCATGCCTAGCGATGCACTCCAAGATGTTGCCAGCCGGATCCTTGAAGTAGAACGCCTCCGCGTTCCAGGATGCGAAGGAGTGCAGCTTTACACCGCTGGTGGCGAGCACCTCCGTTCGCTCTTGCACCCAGTCGAGTGCAGAGGCTATCTGATTGCACGGAATATCGAAAGCAAGGTGATAGGTAGCGGGCGGGCCCTCCGATTGACCGTGAAATGTCAGTTCGGTGTCGCCAAGCTCGATCCGGATCGCGTCTCCTTCGCGAATGACGGGCAGTCCGAGCTTTGATTCATAGAACGCTGCCTGCGAGGTGAGGTCGGCGGCAACGAGATCGACGGAGGAGTAGCCGGGCATCGCTCTATTGTGGCGATTCGGATGTAAGATCGGAACGTGTCGGGACTCATCGCATTCGTCGTCCTCGCCTGCCAACTGCCTTTGCCTGTCCTTGGTGATGATTCCAGGTCCAATGTCTCCGGTGGAGCTCTTCGGGAAGCGAATGGGATGGGTGGCAACGGCGATGCCTACCCTTCCAGGCGGAATAGGATGAATGGCCCAGACTCCAACAGTTTCATTCAGACAGGATCGCCCGATGGACGGCTCAAACTCACCCTCCACTTCCCCGAGCCGGGCGAAAGCCGATCTCCTGAGTGGTCGCTCTCCTTCGATGGCAAGCCGCTGCTTGAGGGATGCTGTCTGAGCCTCTCTGTTGCCTCGAGGGGCGACCTTCTGGCGAATGCCGAGGTCACCAGAATCCAGGAATTCTCCCACCGGGAGACGGTACCGGTGCTCTTCGGAAAGTGCGCGAAAGCCGTCGACGCCTACCGCGCGGTAGCCATCCGGATGCGTTCTCTCGACGGCGGCGACATCGGCCTCGAGTTTCGCTGTTACGACGATGCCGTCGCCTTCAGGTACGAGGTGTTCATGCTGCCGGGGACCAAGAGCATCGCCGTTTCCAGTGAAGAAACGACGTTCCGCCCATCCGGCAATCCGACAGCCTACGCCCAGTACCTTCAGAACTTCACGACCTCGCACGAGGTGAACCACACCGTTTTGCCGCTCAAAAAGCTGATGGGCGGCCGACTCCTGGACACTCCGCTCACCCTTCAGCGCAAAGACGGCATCTGCCTCTCGATTACCGAAGCCGCGCTAACTCGTTATGCGGGCATGTCGCTGATGCGGCCCGTCGGCGACGTGGACGGCGACCTCGTCTGCCGGCTCTCGCCGAGGCCCGATGGCAACAAGGTCGCCGGGAACCTCCCGCTCAAGACGCCATGGCGCGTCGTCCTCGTTGGCAAGAACCCAGGCGCCTTGCTCGAATCCAACACCCTTTTCTGCCTCAATCCTCCCAACGCCATCGGCGACACTTCCTGGGTCAAGCCAGGCAAGATGACCTGGACCTGGTGGAACAACTACCTCTTTGAGCACGAACGCGGCGCCCCGATCTTCACCACCGAGGTCCAGAAAAAGCACATCGACTGGTGCGCCAAGAACGGAATTGACTTTCACGATGTGGTGGCCGATGAGCGCGACCATCCTTGGTATTTCAACGGCCAAGACGGCCTCTTTCCCGCCCCTAATGCCGACGTCACGCGGGTTCGGCCCGAGCTGGACTTGGCCGCCGTGTCCGCCTATGCCAAGGCGAAGGGAGTGCGCCTCTGGACGTGGGTCCACCAGGGCGCGCTTCGGGGAAGGGGCCTCGACGCCGTATTTGCGAGGTTCGCCGAAATGGGGTGGAGCGGCATGATGGTGGACTTTTTCGACCGGGACGACCAGGACACGGTCGAGTTCGCAGAGCGGATCCTCCGGGCCGCTGCCAAGCATCGAATCCTCATCCATTTCCACGGCATGTACAAACCGACGGGTTGGCAGCGCACCTATCCGAACCTGATGAACCACGAAGGTTCGCGGAACCTCGAATACATGAAGTGGAGCGACACCTGCCCTCCGGAACACACGCTGACGGTGGCGTTCAATCGGCTGGTCGCCGGCCCGATGGATTACCACCTGGGAGGCTTTCGCTCGGTGCCGAGGGCGGAGTTCAAGCCGCAGAACGTGGCGCCAGTCCTCTTGGGTACGCGCTGCTTCAACCTGGCGCTTTACGTCTGCATCGACAACCCCAACCCGATGGTGGCCGACTATCCGATGGCCTACGAGGGGCAGAAGGGCTTCGACTTCATCCAGGAGGTCCCCACGTGGTGGGACGAAACGCGGGTGCTGAAGGCCGAGATCGGCAAGCTGTTGGTGGTGGCGAGGCGGAAGGGACCAGACTGGTGGATCGGCGGTGCTTCCGCCGGCAAGCCGCGTGTGGTGGACGTGCCTCTCACCTTCTTGACCCAGAGGTTCTATGCGATCACGACCTGGTCCGACGGGACCGATGCCGAGCGGAATCCAAACGATCTATCCGCGTCCACCGTGATCGTCGCCGGGCAGAAATCGCTTCGGATTCGGTGTGCGACCGACGGCGGCTTCGTGTGCCGCCTAAGGCAGCACTAGGGCGAAGTGCTAGGGGCTCTCACGCTGAGAACGCAGAGTGGCCGCTGGGAACGCAGGGTAGTGCCTGCGGATGCTGGAGGAAGGGCGAGGGTCGACAAGAGAGGGGCGAAGCGCGAAGGGCGAGGGGGATGTCATCCCGAGCGAAGCGAGGGATCTGCTGCCAAGAAGTCGGGACCCACAGTTCACGGCCCGTTCAGGGAGTCCAGGGGCCCGTGCCTCAAGCCCTCCCCTCTCCCCATCAGATTCCTCGCCTTGCTCGGGATGACATCCTCCTGTCGCAGCAATTATTACCTCCCCAATGGACCATAATGCCTATATCATCAAAACACTTGATATTAGGGAACTCAAGACCGATAATATGCGTTAGAAAGCATTGACAGCCCCGCAGATGGGGCCATGCAATGAGGAAAAGAACCATGACCAGACCAATCGCAACGCTCTTTCCTGTTCGACCTTTCGACCGCCTTGCGCTCGACGTGGACCGCGCTTTCGACGCCCTGTGGGGCGGCAGCTTGGCCCCTGGCAACGTGGCTTCCGTCGGCCTCGTGCCGGTTGATATCTATGAGAAAGAGGGCGCGCTCCACTTCGTCGCCTCGGTTCCCGGCATCAAGCCCGAAGAGCTGGAGGTAACGGTCGAAAACGACGTGCTCTCGCTCAAAGGCGCCTTTTCGCAGGCTTGGGAATCCGACGAGGACGCCAAGGTTCATCGGCGCGAGATGCGCTCAGGTTCCTTTACTCGGTCTTTCCAGTTGCCGGAAAATCTGGACCTGGACAGCGTCGACGCAACCTTCTCGCATGGCATCGTGACGGTGAAGATCCCGATCAAGGTCGAGGTCAAGCCGGAACCCAAGCGAATCGAAGTCAAGACTCAACTCGACTAGCCTCCCCTCAACCCTCCCTCGAAAGGGCGGCCCGGCACCTCGGGCCGCCCTTTTCTTTCAGTTCTTGACGAGGGTCTCGTCGAGGTTCAGAAGAACATTGCCGACCACCGTCCACGCCGCCGTCTCGGCATGCCCAAGCGCGCTCGCAGGCGTGCGGCAAGCCTCCAAGAACCGTCTGGCCTCGTCCGGAGCGGCCTGATACTTGGCAAAGGCCTTGTCGAAAAGCTGGCGTAAGGCCGCCAGGTCGCGCTTTTGAGGCTGACGTCCGGTACACCTTCTGAAGCCGGCAGCCAGCCCGACATCCAGATTCCTCCCCACCGTCTTGCCCCGCAAAAGGAACGGATCCCAGGCGGCCTCTTCCATCTGCCTTCCCAGGGTTCCGGCGCACTCGATGAACACCGGATCGTTGAGGGTGTTCAGCGCTTGAAGCGGCGTGTTGGTGCGCACCCTCTTGGCCACGCATGTGTCGCGCTGCTTGAGGTCGAACGTGAGCGCCATCGGGTAGGGCGCCGTGCGCCGCCAATAGGTGTACATGCCCCGCCGATATCGGTTGGGCCCGGTTTCGTCGACCCACCGGTCCTTCGTATCGTAGAAGGTGAAGCTATTCTCCCAGACTCCGGGCGGCTGCGGCGGCATCACGCTTGGGCCCCCGATCGTGGGGTTCAGGCGGCCGCTCGCGGTCAGGGCGATATCCCGTATTCCCTCTGCGTCCAGCCTGAATCGGGGCCCACGAGCGAGCAGCGCATTGGCGGGATCGCGTGAGACGAGGGCCTTCGAGGACGCCGCCGATTGCCGGTAGGTCGCCGACGTGACGATGAGCCTGAGCAAGGCCTTTCGATCCCAGCCGCGAGCCATGAACTCGGTGGCGAGCCAATCGAGGAGTTCCGGGTGGGTCGGCGGATCGCCCTGGCTACCGAA
The DNA here is from genome assembly GCA_016223145.1 of Armatimonadota bacterium. NCBI lineage: Bacteria > Bacillati > Armatimonadota > Armatimonadota bacterium. Next base: position 183,992 of record JACRPN010000009.1, read on the forward strand.
GTCCTCCATCGTCACCACCAAACCCCGTCCAAAACAGCCCTCCCAAAGCCGGTTCACCTCCACGCGGGCGGTCAGCGGGTTGCTCTTCGAGGCCAGCCACTGGGCGAGCCCCAAGCGGTCGGGACGGGTGGCCCAACCTCCGAGGGCGCTCGGCGTGTGGGGAAGCACCGTAGATCCTGGAGTGCGGAAATCGCCGCGCTTGAGGAGGGCGTTGGGTCGGGGCTGCTCGACCTCGCGAAGGATCATCGTGGTGGGAAGTTGCGCCTCGAGCCCCTCCTTGTGAGCTTTCAGTTCTTTCACCCGAGCGGCGGCCTCAGCGAGCTCTGGCGCGATGCTCAGATAGTAGGTCTTGATCGCCGCCAGTTCGTCTGTCGTCCGGCTTCCGGCTGCTTTCGCGAGCGCCGATGCGGCAGGAGCCGGCAGCGGCGCGGCTTCAGCCAGGTCCGGGTCGGACGTCACGGCCACCCGAAAGCGGCCCAGATTGTGGTTCGCGTGCCGAGATTGGTGGTTCAGGGTCAACTCGAGCGTGTCACCCGCCTTTGCCGCAGCAGACCCTCGAACCTTAAGCTGAAGCTCGTGATGAACCCTCTGCTCAGGCAGAAATCCGGCGATGGCCCAGCCAGGCAGGTCGCCGTCGGCGAGCACCGACATGGGGTCATGCCCGCCCTGCGTGAAGTCGGCCTGCGCGCGATCGAATATGATCGGCGACGTCGAACCGTCTGCGTGGCGCAGGTTCGCGACAACCCGCCTCAGCACGAAGTTGCCGTTGAAGTTTCTCCCGGAACTGCCCTCTGGGAGGCTGGGATCGGGAATCGCCTCGATCTTCAGTCCGAAAAGGCTCCCGCCGGGCAAGTCGTACCGCACCTGATACCGGTCCTCGATGGGATCGGCGCCGGAGGCCAGCAGCGAATGATCCGGCAGCTCGGTGAGCGTGGCTCGGGCGGTCCATTCTCGCGGTTTCAGGACCTTCCAGCCGGCACGATGCTGTTCTTCCCACTCAGGCATTTTGGTGAGGGCGGTGGGGGTCCGGGTCAGCAGGTCGGTTTCAGCGCGCGCGAGCCTTTCTTCCAGATCGCTGAGCTTGGCTCTGCTGCCAGGATCGGCGACTCGGATCGTCGGGCTGATATCGCGGCCGTTGTCGGCGGTTTGGTTCAAAAAGGCATAAAGCCCGTAATAGTCGCGCTGGGGGAAGGGGTCGTACTTGTGATCGTGGCACTGGGCGCACGCCATCGTGCTCCCGAGGAAGCTGGTCGCCACCGCGTCGAGACGGTCCATGACCGCCACGACCCGGAACTCCTCGGGGTCGATGCCGCCCTCGTCGTTGAGCATCGAGTTGCGCAGGAAGCCGGTCGCGACAAGCTGGTCCTGCGTGGGATGGGGCAGCAGGTCTCCGGCAAGCTGTTGGATCACGAATTGATCGTAAGGCAGGTTCTTGTTGAAGGCCTGGATCAGCCAATCGCGCCAAGGCCACATCGAGCGGGGAAGGTCCTTTTCGTAGCCGTTCGTGTCGGCATAACGCCCTAGGTCCAGCCAGGCCCGCGCCATCTTTTCGCCGAAGTGTGGTGAAGCGAGGAGCGTGTCGACGAGCCGTTCATAGGCGTCGGGGCGTCGGTCGGCCAAAAAAGCGTCAAGCTGGGCTAGCGTGGGCGGGAGTCCGGTCAGGTCGAGAGAGAGCCTTCGGCAAAGGTTTTCGCGTGAGGCTTCTGGGCTGGGCCGGAGCCCCTCCTTTTCGAGCCTCGCAAGCACAAACCGGTCGATGGCGTTCTTCGGCCACTTGGTGTCGCGGACGTTGGGGAGTTGCGGCCGGACGGGAGCGATGTAGGCCCAATGCTTTCGCTTTGCTCCGCTGGTTTTGGCTCCGGCGTCGATCCAGGCCCGGAGCGCGGCGACGTCCTGGGCCTTCATGGGTGCAAAACCCATCGGCATGCGCGGCTTGCCGCCCTGCCCGAGCACGCGCTGGACCACGAGGCTCTTGGCGCTGTTGCCGGGAAGAACGGCCTTACCGCTCGCGCCTCCCTTCAAAAGGCCCTCGAGGGAATCGAGCACGAGGCCGCCGCTGGGCGCTGCCGAACCGTGGCAGCTCGCGCAGTGCGCCTTCAAGAGCGCAAGCACCTTTGCCGGATCGGCTCCTGAACTTGGAGACTGCTTGGATTGAGGTCCGCCGGAGGCAGCAAAAACCAAAGCGGTCGGCGCCAGGGCGAAAAGCGCCCTGGCGGCCCATGTCGTAGCCCCGTGGAAATCCATACTTAGGCTTCCATTATGCAGAGGTTCTTGGCACCTTCCAAGGGGCCGTTCAAAGGATACTAGGGTCCCTTGCCGTCCGAGCCGCTTCCTTGCGCCTCAGACCTCCTTTCCAGGCCCCAGAGCCAGAGTTCCAGCTTGGGATCATCACCGATCTTGGCGATGACCTCATCCTTTTCGCCGATGAGGACGCCATCTTCCGGCAGGTGCTGGGCGGCAAGCGTTGTGCCGGGATCGAGCGCGTCGGCGCGGTAGATGGGCTTGTCGTTGTTTGTGAAGTCGAAGGACCCCTGCGTTCCCGTCAAGCGGCCGGTTCCCCAAACCTCGGCAACCGGGAGGTCGCCCTCCACCTTCCAGGTAGGCATCGCGACGAGATAGGTCTTGCCATCCTCGGGGCTCCGCCATTCTTTGATGTCGGAGCGGAGAAGCATGACCGTCGGGGCCGGCTCACCTGAGCAGCCCGCAAGTGCCAGCGTAGCCACTGCTAGGAGCAGCAACGCCTTAAGCGTCTGTTTCATTGTTTTCCTTCCTGTTGAGCGTTCGCGCCTCCGGTGTCGTAACCCGAGGGCGTCCAACTAGCACAACCGGCCCCAAGGCGGGCCGGTTCCTGACAGGGCCCGCGCGGATTGGGGCGGGCTGCGCCGCCCCTCTTTTCGGAGAAAACGGGCAGCCGACCCCGAAGGAGACTACTGAGAGGTGTCCCCACAGGAGACTATTGATGAGGTGTCCCCGCATGGGACAGCAGAGAGTAGCCAGGGGTTGAGCGAAGTGAAACCCCAGGTTTGCGTCACCTCGAAACCAGCACCCCAACGGGGTGCCACCATTCCATTGAGGCAATTCCGGGCGGACCCCGAAGAGAGATCGTGGAGTATCTTCTCACCACGTTGCCATCCCCCTCGTCCACCGATCTCCTCTCGCTCGTCGACGTCGCGTTCGACCCACGAACCGGCGGCCGCAGCGGGCTGTTCACCTACCGCGTGGATCGCAAGGTGGACGAGGGCCAGGCGGTGCTGGTCCCCATTGGCGGGAGGCCGGCGGTCGGCTTCGTGTCTCGCTTCTATCTGACTCATCCACTGGATCTGCCCTTTCCGGAATCCCAACTCCGATCGGTGATCGGACCCATCGAGGGCCTGAGCCTGCCCAGGCCGCTCATGGATCTTCTTAGGCACGTCGCCGACGAATATCTTTGTCCGTTGCCGGTGGCTCTCGGCGCCGCCATACCGCCCGGGACCCTTGAGCGCATGGTGAGCCGGTGGACCCTCGACGAAGACCGGCTGGCGCAGATTCCGTTCACCCTGGACACCCTCGCCAAAGAAGCTGTCGATGCGCTCCGAGCAGCGGGGGGAAGCCTCCTAGCAGGAAGGGGTAAGCGCCTTCTGCCAGGGGCGGACAAGGCGCTCAAACTGCTCCGTGCAAAGGGGATCGTCGCGCACACCCTTGAGCTGGGATACGAGGCCCAGGCAAGAAAGCCGTCGAAAATGCTCCGACTCTCCGCTGATCCCGATATGGTCGACAACTTTCTTTGTCGGCAGGCAAGGCGCAAGCCCGCACAGGCGCTCGTGCTCCTTCGTCTCTCGGAGCTGGATTCCCCCGCCTTGACGGGTGCCGATATCAAGTCGCTCTGTGGCGTCACCGACGCCACGATCAAATCCTTGCTCGAGGCCGGACTTATCGAGCCGCTGCCTGAAGAGTCTTCTCGAAAGCGGCGCCCTCCCACCCCGAATCCGCATCAGAAAATCGCCATCGAGGCCATACTTGACCCGCTCCAAGCGCATCAGTTCAGGGAATTCCTGCTTTTTGGGGTCACCGGCAGCGGCAAGACCGAGGTCTATCTGCGCTGCGCGGCAGAAGCGCTGAAGGCCGGAAGGCAGGTGCTGTACCTGGTTCCTGAGATCGCTTTGGCCTCGCAAGCGGTTTCGAGTCTGCGCGAGCGCTTTGGGAACCGTGTGGCGGTGCTGCACTCGGAGCTCCCTCCGAAGGAGCGCATGGACAATTGGAGCGCGATAAGGTCGGGCGACGCCGCGGTTGTGCTCGGCGCGCGAAGCGCGCTGTTTGCGCCTCTCGGCGACATTGGGTTGATCGTCGTGGACGAAGAACACGAGTCGGGCTACAAACAGGAATCCTCCCCGCGCTATCACTCGCGCAACCTCGCCCGCCACCTTGCTAAAACGCACGGTTGCCCCCTAGTTCTGGGTTCGGCGACCCCGAGTGTCGAGACCTATTACCGGGCCGAGAGGGAAGTCATCACCCTCCTGTCGCTGCCCCAGCGCGCGGCTAGCGCCCGCCTCCCGGAGGTGCGCATCGAGGACCTGCGGGAGGGCTATCGGCTGGGCCAAGCCGCATTGCTCTCAGAGAGGCTCATTGAGAGCTTGGCCGAGACCCTGAACCTGGGCCAGCAGGCCATCCTGTTCCTAAACCGCAGGGCCTATTCCCCGTCGCTGATCTGCAGGGACTGTGGCCAGCCGTTTCGCTGTCCAAGTTGCGCCGTCTCGCTCTCGTATAGCCGCAAGTCCGGGAGGCTTAGGTGCCACCATTGCGGCTATCAGCGGCGCCCACCGGACACCTGTCCGGTGTGTTCGGGCGACCGGATCAAGCCGTTTGGAGTCGGCACGGAGAAGGTGGAAGAGGCCGTGCTCGCTCTCTTCCCCAACGCGAAAGTGGCTCGCCTCGACCGCGACGTGAGCCAGCGAAGGGGCGCTGCGGAGAAGGTGCTCGCCGATTTCGCAGCTGGTGAGACACAGGTGCTCGTGGGGACCCAAATGGTGGCCAAAGGGCTCAACTTCCCCAATGTCACCCTTGTGGGCGTCATTGCCGCCGATCAATCCATCAATTTCCCGGATTTTCGCGCCTCCGAGCGGACCTTTCAGCTTCTTTCACAAGTCGCGGGGCGCGCCGGGCGTGGAAACTCGCCGGGGAAGGTGGTGATCCAGACGCTCACGCCGGAACACCGCGCAATCGTGTGTGCACAGGGCCACGACTATCTTTCCTTCTATGAACAGGTCCGCGCCGAGCGCGAGGAAGCGGGCTACCCACCCTTCGTGCGGCTCGTGAACTTCGTGGTCTCCTCAGAAGACCAGGACAAGACGATCGCCTCAGCCAAGGAAGTCGCCAAGCGCGTGCGTTCGGCGCTTCCCGAAGCCGCGGTGCTGGGTCCCGCGGACTGCGCCCTGGAGCGGCTGAACGGAAAGTGGCGTCGGCATCTCGTCGTAAAGCTCGATCCCGACGCCTCGCTCACGCCTCTTGAACAAGCCCTGAAGGGGTTTGCGCAAGAGGGAGTGACGCTGGTGGTCGACGTTGACCCGCAGTCTCTGATGTAGTGGACCCGGAGGCGGCTTACTCCTCCGTCGCCGGCGGGGCATCCGTATCGTCCAGCACCACGTCCCTTTTTTCCTTGATCAGGATCCCACCGACGATCGCCGTGATGAGGGCGATCGAGATCGGATAGGCAAGCCCCATCAGCTTGTTCCCCGTGCCCTTCGAGACGGCCGTGACGATCACCGGTACCAGGCCGCCGAACACGCCGTTGCCGATGTGATACGGGATGCTGAGACTCGTGTAGCGAACGCGAGTCGGAAAGAGTTCGACCAAGAACGCCGCGATGGGCCCATACACCATCGTGACAAACACCACCTGCAGCAGCACATATAAGCTGAGGGCTACCATCATGCCGCCGCTCGGCGTAAGGGTCTTCTTGGTTTCCTGCTTGGGCTTGGGGTTCTCGTCGTCGACGGGGGTTCGGTCGATCACTTCGACTTTGAAGCTCGAACCGTCGTCGTAGTTGGTGATCGTGGTGGCCGTGACTACCGTTTCTTGGGTCTTGGGGTCCACCGTGGTCTTCGTTCCGACCGCCGGCTGCCCAGCCACCGGCTGAAGATCCTGTACGTTCGCCGCCGAAGCCATCCCAGCATAGATCGGCAGATAGGCGAACGCCGCGAGGACCATGCCGGCGATGATGATCGGCTTGCGTCCGATGCGGTCGGAGAGCGCCCCGAAGTAGATGAAGAGCGGGGTGCCGATCAGGAGCGCGATGGCGACGATGACGCTGGCGGCGCCTTTGTCGATATTGAGTTCGGTTTGAAGGAAATAGAGCGCATTGAATTGGCCGGTGTACCAGACCACGCCCTGGCCCATCGTGGCGCCGAAGAGCGCCAGGAACACGAGCTTGCGGTTCGTTGGGTTCCGGAAGCTCTCGGTAAGCGGGTTCTTGGAAACGGCGCCTCTTTCTTTGAGTCTGCTAAAGAGGGGCGATTCCTGCATCCGAGCCCGGATCACATAAGAGAACACAACCAGCACCAAGCTCAAGAGAAACGGGATGCGCCAGCCCCAGGCGTCGAAGTCGGCACTGGATAGGTTCTGCCGGACGAGCAGAATCACTCCCAACGAAACGAACATGCCGAGCGTCGCCGTGGTTTGAATGAACGACGTGTAGTACCCCCGCCTTCCGTCAGGAGCGTGCTCCGCGACATAGGTCGCCGCGCCACCGTATTCGCCCCCCAGCGCCAGGCCCTGGATGAGCCGGAAGGTCAGCAGAAGGAGCGGGGCGAACACGCCGATCTGGGTGTAGGTGGGCAAGAGGCCGATGGCGAACGTGGAGCCACCCATCAGCAGCAGCGTGACCAGAAACGTGGTCTTCCGCCCGATCACGTCACCGAGCTTCCCGAAGAATGCCGCGCCGAAGGGTCGGACCAAAAAGCCGGTGGCAAAGGTTGCCAACGTATTTAGAAGGCCGGCGGTCGGGTTGTCCTTAGGAAAGAAGTTCGGCGCGAGCGTGGTGGCGAGCACCCCGAAAATGTAGAAGTCGTACCACTCGATCATCGTGCCGACCGAACTGGCCGTAATGACCCTGGCAAGGACCGATCCGTTCTGCTTGATTGCCATACCCCAGTGACCTATGAGGCTGCGTCAATGCGTCTGGATGTCTCGGCCTCTTCCGTGATGAAGGCTTCCAAACCCGTGACTGACGGACACAATGACGCAGCTTCCAATGAGGGAGGCAATTCAAGAGGCCGGCAGTTGATTCCTTCTTTTGGGCTTGCGAAAACTCGGTGCTCTTCAAGCGCCGTCCATTAGGAAGTGTTCCTGCCCCAGCTCGAAGCCCGCGCGCAGCCTGATGTCCGCACTGCTTGATCCGATTTGGACCTCGAACTGGCCAGGCTCGGCGACGAACCCCTTGCGCGATGGATCGTAGTACGCCAATGCGTCTGGCCCGAGTTCGAGTTCGATCTTGGCGGCTTCTCCGGGCTTAAGGGCGACCTTGCGAAAGGCCTTGAGCTCTTTGGGTGGCCTGGGGAGGGCGCTTTCGAGATCTGCCACGTAGACCTGGGCGACCTCCTGTCCGGCTCTGGAGCCGATGTTCTTGACCGAAAAGGCAATAGAAACAGAGCCTCCAGCAAGCGATTGCACCGAACAATTTGAATATTCAAAGCTCGTGTAAGAAAGGCCGTGGCCGAACGGGAACAGGGGCTCGATCCGCTTCTCGTCAAACCACCTGTATCCAACGAAGATCCCCTCCTCATAGGTGGTTTCCAGGTCGACACCAGGGTAGGTGCCGTTGGCGTGCGCCGGGGAATCTTCGAGCCTGGCCGGGAAGGTGCAGGGCAGTTTTCCGCCTGGGTTCGTGTCGCCGAAGAGCGCTTCGGCGATGGCCGAGCCGGCTTCCATCCCTGGATACCACGCAGCGATTACAGCCTTGACGGCGCCCAGCCAGGGCATCTCCACCGGCCCGCCGGTCTCCAGGACCACGATCGTGTTCGGGTTCGCTTCGGCCACCCGCGCGATGAGTTCGTCCTGCTGGTAAGGCAGCTTCATGTCGCGGCGGTCGGTGGCCTCATCGTCGAGAAACGGGGTGTGGTTCAGTCCGGCGATGATGACGGCGACTTCGGCGTGCTTCGCCGCATCGACCGCACGGCCGATCAGCCCCTGTCCACCGCCCTGCCGGTAGCCCATCGAGAAGGTCACGTTCGCCTGGGCCCCGGCGCGCTTGGTGATGCCCTGCAGGGGGGTGATTTCGTAGAACGCCTTAATGCCCGAACTGCCGCCGCCGGGCGCGTGCAGCCTGACGGCGTTCTCGCCGATCACGGCGATCGAGCCCACGGTGTCGGCTGAGATTGGCAGCGCGGCGTTCTCGTTTTTCAACAGCACGAGGCTTTCCGCGGCGATCGTTTTCGCTGAATTGTGATGCGCAGGAGTGTTCAGAGCGCCATCGGGCCTGCCATCGAAGGCGCCGGTCCAGAACATCACCCGCAGGTTCCTTCGCACCTTTTCATCGAGGGTTTCCACCGAAAAGGCGCCGCTCTTGAGGCCCTCGAGGTAAGGCCCAGAAAGGTAATAGTCCTCGTAGGGCTTCTCCGTGCCCATTTCCAGGTCAAGCCCGTTCTCGACCGCCTGAGGCGTGTCGTGGGTTCCAGCCCAGTCCGACATCACCAGCCCTTTAAACGCCCATTCCCCTTTGAGAACGTCGTTCAGCAGGTAGGCGTTGTGGCAGCAGTGCTCGCCCCGGAACCGGTTGTAGGCGCCCATCAGCGTCCAGACCCCCGCCTCCTGAACGGCGGCTTTGAAGGCCGGCAGGTAAATCTCGCGGAGCGCGCGTTCGTCCATCTCGACGTTCACGCGCATGCGCTGGGTCTCCTGGTTGTTGGCCGCGAAATGCTTGATGCACGAGGCCACCTTGTGCGATTGAACGGCCTTAACATAGGGAACCGACATCTGCGCTGCAAGCACGGGGTCTTCGCCGAAGTATTCGAAGTTGCGGCCATTAAGGGGCGTGCGCATGATGTTCACGCCAGGCCCCAGCATGATGTGTTTGCCGCGCGCCAAAGCCTCCTCGCCGATCACATGGCCGTAGGCCTTCGCACACTCCGGGTTCCAGGTTGCCGCGAGTCCGATGAGCGCGGGCAGACAAGAGGCAAAGTCGTCCGTGCGCCCGGCGGAATACCAGGTATCGGGCCCGACGTCTTCCCTCACGCCGTGAGGACCATCCGAGAGCCAGCGCGTGGGGATGCCCAGCCGCGGAATCGCGTTGGTGGTGAATTTCGTGTCTCCGTGAACCAGGGACACCTTCTCTTCAAGGGTCAAACGGCCGAGCAGATCCTCCACGCGGGCTTCAAGAGAGAGATTCGAATCGAGATAGGGGGCGCACTCGGGCGAGGATGCAGTTGTGGACATCGGACTACCCTGAGTATGCCGCACCTTGGGGCGAGTTAGCCGATGCGCTGATGCCGGACGCGCTGGATTTGGGGCCAGGAGTCTCGGAACCCGGCAATTCTGCCGAAAATTGCGGATAGACTGGCCCAACTAGCCAGACGCGATTGTGCAGGTGCTCCATGCTGTTCCTGACCTCAGCCGTTCTCCTCGGCGTGTCGCTGGGCCATCGGCCGGCCGAGCTTTCACCCCTTGATGCCAACGTGGAATTTCGCTGCGCCGGAATGCCGGCAAGCCGAGCGCTCAAAGAGCTGGGTGAAAAGTGCGGCGTGTCTCTTTCGGCATCGGGTCCCGCGAAGGACCTGGTGCTGGTCCTTGATTTCAAGGACGTCGCGCTGAAAGAGGTCCTGCCCAAGATCGCCAAGGCCGCAAGTGCCGAGTGGAGCGAGAGCAAGGGCGGGTTCGTGCTGAACCGTTCGTCAAAGCTCTTGCAAGAGCAGAGCCGAAAGCACCTGGAGTTGCGAGCGAAGGCGTTCGCCGAGTCGCAGGAGAAGGTCCGAAAGCAACTTGGAGCGGGTAGCGACTTCGATGAGGGGAGCGCCAAGCGGCTGGGTCTTGAGATCGGCGCTTTCGTCCAGAACGCCGCACAAGGGAACCCGGAACAGAACTATGAAGGGATGAACGCGTTGGAGGGCAAGCTCCCGGCCCAGGCACTTGCCAAGCGGCTCACGGTCCTTCTCGATCCCGCGGCGTTGGCCCTTCTGGACAACCACGAGGTGGCCGTCTACGCCATGAACCCCAACCGGATGCAACGGCCGTTGCCACCCGGAGCACGCGCTGAGATCGAGCGCTTTTCACGAGAGATCGCACTTTTAGCGGCGCATCTGCCCAAGGACCCCGATTCACGGGCGATGATGCGCTTGGGGTCCGGCGTCCGCGAAGCGTATGCCTGGCGGAGGGCCGGCATCCAGACCCCCAGCACCCTGCTCTGCAAGGTGTTCAGCCAGGAGGACCGGCGTTTTCGGGTGGAAATCATCCTCGCCGACGACTCGGGCAAGCGGATCGGCAGCGGCTCCGTTTACATGGCGCCGGAGCAGGATATGCCCACGCCGCCCAAACCGGGCGAAACGCCCGCCGGCGAGAAACCGATCGAACTCACACCCGAGGCCGACGAGTTGGTCTCGGGCATCAAGGCCGCGATGAGACGCGAAGATGGCGCGGGCGACTTTCCGGCGCTCTCCCCCAAGCTGCGCGAGATGATCCTGAACCCGGAAAAGCATGAACTGGCCGAGGCGGGAGCCGGTCCGATGCTGATGGCGGCAGCAAAGGCGAAGGGGGTGCATCTTGCGGCATGCGTTCCCGACTTTCTGGCGTTTCTCTTGCCGATGCTGACGGCTGTGGGCTTTACCACTCCCTCCCAGCTTCTAGGCAACCTGCGCGGTCCCTACATGGAGAGCGTGGCCGAGGAGCAGAACGGGTGGCTGGTCATCCATCCGGTGGACCCTGTCGAGGTCGAAAAGCCCTTCGTCGAGCGCGCGCTTTTGGGGCGAACCGTGCGGTCAGCGGTGGCCAACGGGTCGCTGAGCCTCGACGAGCTCGCCGATTTCGCAGTGCGCCACAAGGGCTCGCCCGAGGAGTCCGCCCTGATGCCGCATCTCCTGTTCTTTGGCTCCAGGTCGGCAAGCTTCATCGGCAACTCGAACTGGCCCTTTTTGAAGCTCCATGGACTGCTGTCCGCACAGCAGAAAGAGGCTTTGTTTTCGGGAAAGTCGTTGCGGCTCGGCGAGCTTTCGGGGCCCGTTCAAACGCAGCTTGCCCGCATGCTCTACTGGGAGCAGATCAGGAGCTTTCGAAGCCGCGAACCTCAGCGGTACGATCCCGAGCGCTTCGATGACCCGACCCAGACCCTGTCGCACGAAGCCACGCTATGGTATCCAAACGGCCTGCCTTCAGGCACGATGCTGACGGGCACGGCCACCATTGGAACCACAATCAAGTTCCGAGGTACTCAGGAGGGAGGCTATTCGACCAGCGGTGACTGGCCGCCCGGCGCGGTCGCGAACTACCTTTTGGCCAAGGAGCGCGGAGATGCATGGGCCTCGATGATGGACTTGAAGAGCTTCCAGGCTGCGGAAAAGACGGAGGTCACCTATGAGGTGGACGCCGGCGGGCCAACGACCTACCTTGGGAATCTTGAGGTGCTTCGTACCTTGGGAAACGCGGTTGACAGTCTGGAGAAGCTCCCTGCTGAGGTTTGGGCCCAAATCCAGCAGCAAGTGAAACTCCTGCGCGAAACCGCAAACAATCGGCGCATTCCGCCACGTCGGTAAGATGGGGTTGCTGCTTAGCTCAAACCGTGCCTATGAACCCAAACGTCACCCAGCTCTTGTCCGCCGACCCGAACCGCACCGTCATGGGGACGGCGCCGACCCTAAACGCCACCCAGACGATCAAGCCGGTGCAGTGTCCGGTGTGCAAGACCTTCAACCCCGCCGGAGTGATGTTCTGCGTGGAGTGCGGGCTGATCTTCGATCGGGCGCTGCCGGACGACGCCTTCGGCGCGCCGGTCGTGCGTCTGCCCGTGCTGGTGGACTCGAACGGCAAGGAGTTCCCCATCCGTCCCGGCGCGAACGTGGTTGGCCGCGAGGGCGATGTGATGCTGGCCGACGCGAAGGTCAGCCGCCGCCACGCGCAAATCACCTCGAATGACGGCACGTTTGAACTCGAAGACCTGGGAAGCACCAACGGGACCGAGTGGAACGGCGAGAAGCTGGCGCAAGGGGACAAGCGGACCCTGAGCCAGGGCGACAAGGTGTCGTTTGGGGGCATTGAGCTGACGCTCTCGATGCCTGGTGCAGCCGGTTCGACCGAGATGCTCAGCCCGAACCGGACGGCGATGCTCTCCGGGCCGCCGAGCGTAGGCAAAGGTACAGAGGGACAAGGGGACCAAGGGACAGAGGGACCAGGGGACGAAGGGACCGCTCCTTCATCCGCGGACCTCGGACCTCGGACCTCGGACCCTGCGCCTTCACCGGCCGCCTACCTGTCCATCGACGGCAGCGACATGCCCTTGAAATCCGGCGTCAACACCTTCGGCCGCAAGCCGGAGAACGACGTGCAGATCGTAGACCCTTACGTAAGCGGGAAGCACGGGGTCATCGATGTGCGCGAAGATGGCATCTACCTTACCGACTCGGGCAGCACCAACGGAACCTTGATGAACGGCGAAAAGCTAGAGCCGAACGCGGAGAAGCTCGTCACGGAGGAGGATGAGATCAGGATCGGCGGGTTGGTGCTGCGGATCAGGGCTGCGGCTTGAGGCCGGTATTCGATTCGGTGTTTGGCGGGGTCCTTGTTGCGCTTGATCTTGCGATCTTTTGGGCTTTTCTGCGGAGAGATAAGCCTGAAGTAAGTGAAGCTCGACAGACACTTGTTCTGCTGGTCTTGGGAACCTTGGCTGGCGTCGCGATCTGGAACTACTGGCGTGACTTCGCGGGCATCATTCTCCTATGTGCCGCGATTCCCGTGGCGGTTTTTGCGACCATCGAGAGGATCGATGCGCGGAAAGCTCGCAAGAAACGCAATGCCTGATCAAAACCTATGCAAAGATGTCCCTAAGTGAGAGGGGAAGCATCTTGATGAACTCGCTCAAACGCTCAAGTGACTCTGACATGAAGAGGCTCGTTCCAGGCCTCGTAGCCTACGGCTTGGCAGTCTGCGGCGGCTATGTGCTTGTGCAGGGAGCACTTCTGGCCATCGCCTACCAAATCGGTTCGGACGGAAGGGCTCCGCTGTTCAGAATTTTGGCATCGCTTACTTCTGTGTCCGTTGCCGTTGTGCTGATTCAGTTTGCCAAACGGTTCCGGCAGGGGCCCCACCAACGTGGCCAGCGGTTTTGGTTTCATGTCGCCGCGTTTGTGTGCCTTTTGCCAGGCGTGGCCGCCTGGTTTCTGGACAGATCCTTCGCGTCCAGCTGGTTCAATGCCGGTCTCACCTGCCTCGCCGGAACAATGATCTTCAGGTTCGCTTACCGTTCAGCGTAGAGGGCCAAACGGCCCGTCCAGCCTCATCAATCGACCACAATGGCCCAATGCAGGGTGCTTTGATTTGGGGCGCGGCCATCGGGCTGGCGGTCGGCGGAGGTTTCCTGTGGCTGCGGCTCAAGGCTTGGCCTTTTGCCCAAGCTATCGGCTTGCTGTCTGCGGCCGTGCTCCTCCTCGGCGCCCTTGGGCTGGCGCTTGCGGGGCTCGGCTCCTTTCGCGGCGGGGGCGACGCCGTGATCGCCGGAATGACCGCCCTGATCATCGCCGTCTTTGGCCTCGGCGCCGCCATGCTGGTTGGGGGTCTGATCGCCCTGGCGCAGAGCGGCAGGATCGGGCAGCCCTGGCTCGCCACGCTCCTCACGATCAGCCCCGAACCTCTGCTCATCCTCGCCTTGGCATGGGCGTTCCAGACACAGGTCAGCACTCCCCTTGAGCGCAGGACCACCGACACGTTCATTCAGCAAGAGCAGGCCCGAAGGGCCCGGCTCGAGCGCCTGAAGAACGACATCCCGCCGCCATTCCGGGAATACGACCTGATGACCGTGGATGCCATCGAGCGGAGCGAACGCATGGCGGCGCAGTATGGCAATCAGGTCAAGCCCAAGTTCCCGCCCGGCGTGGCCAACAAGATCAAGAACTACTGGCAGGCGACGATGGAGCCGCAGCCGATTCCCGACCGCTCGGGCTATCAGAGGGCGCATGAGGCCCGGACAGAGTTTCAAAAGGGGCTCGGGTTGGGCTGGCTGGCGGGGGCGCTGCTGCTGCCTTTGGCCCTCAATCGGCGGCCCGTCCCTCCGCGGAAGCCTCCGGCGATGAGCCAGTCTGAACCTGAGAGATCCGAGCCGCCGGCCCGAATCGAGATCTAGCCGCCCCGATAGGGCGATCCCACAAGGAGAGCCGCTAACGGTTCCGGCCAGCCTGGGAGCCTTCGAGCCAATCGGTATCATGCTCCCATGTTCGGTAACCGTGAACTCGCAGAGGCCCATGTTCAGCTTCGGATGTCGAGCTCTACTGCAAAGACCGCCGGCAAACTCTGGCCCGATCTTGGCGAGACGCACGCACAGATCGCCGGTTGCTCGGCGGCCTTCGCTGGAGACGGTTCGCCCCTGACGCAAGTGAACGGCTTCGGCTTCTATAGGAAGCCCGAACCTGAGGACTTGGAGGCGGTCCGGGCCTTCTATCGTGGCCGGACCCAAGAGTTCGAAGTCGTGATGAACCCGTTTGCGGTCCCTGAAGCCTGGAACATGCTCTTCGAAGCCGGCGCCAAGCTCCAGACCTTTGAGTCGGTCCTGTTCCGACAGACGGGGCACTTCGATCCCGCAAACCTCGATGTTGAGGTCCAAGAGGTCCGACCGGAGGACCTTGACCTTTGGGGCCGGTTGTCTACGGAGGCATTCTTTGGAACCAATCCGCCTCCGTTTGCAGACGATCTCGCCACCCTTCTCAAGGCTGTTCCCGACTATCGAAGGTTCATCGCCTACGTCAACCGGGAGCCGGCGGCGACGGCGAGCCTCATCGAAAGGCGCGGATATGCTTTTCTGGGCGGTGCGGCCGTGCTAGAGGAGTTTCGCGGGCATGGGATCCAACGCGCGCTCATCTCCCATCGGATGTTGGCAGTGTCCGAGCGGTGCCACACGGCGTTCGTCGAAGCTCTGCCTGGGAGCGTTTCCCAGCGCAACGCCGAACAGCTTGGATTCAGGCTCGCGTTCAGTCAGGCAAGCCTGATGATGCCGAGCTAGGCAGGCGCGTTTCTTGCTGCGCGTCCACGGACAGACCCCTCACCCGGTTCGCTCTGCTCACCGGCCTCTCCCTTCCCGACACGTCGGGACTCGGAAGCAAGGGGCGAGGTAGTACCCAAGATTGGAACGATCAAGCCGCTTCGGGCACGCTTGCCCGGCCCTTGGCGAATTCCACGCCGACCTCCGTCAACCGGAGCTTGGCCTGGCCCAATCGGATCAGCTCGAGCAGGGCCAGAAAGCACCAGACCGCCTCCCGCCGGGTGAACACAGGCGGCAGCAACTCTCCAAGGCCCATCCATTTGCCGTTAAGCTGTTTGATCAAGAGGCCCATCTGTTCCGATAGTGTTCTCAGCGGCTTGGAAGCCACTTCGATCGGATCGGGGATGGCCCTCTGCAAAACGACCTCCAACGCGACGGCAAGGTCCTGGACCGAGACGTCGCCAAGGTCGTATGGCAATTCGTAAGGATTGGGACCTGCTTCGACCGGTCGGAAGAACCTCTGCGAGCGCTCTTCAAGGCCCATCTGCAGCGTAATTATCGCGCCCTCGAACTCGTACACGGTCGGCTCGGGCAGCTCTGCCGAAAGCTCTTCTTCGGGCTCGGGCTCATTGGTGGGCAGAAGCAGCCAGGCTTTGCGTTCGATGAGGTAGGAAAGCGCTGAAAGCCCCGCGGCGGCCTGATCGAGATCGATCTGGTCGCTCATGGCTAGGTACGTGTAGTAGGCCGCGCAGACAGGGAGTAGCGGCACCTCGGAGAGGTGGATCTTGCGCTCGCGGACGCAGGCGAAAAGCATCGCCAGGGAGCCCGTGAACACCTCGCACTCCACATGGATGGGAACGGGCGCGATCACGCCGGTCGGCGCGAGCAGATCGGTGCCGGTTCGCTGATCCTGCCTGGGAGCCATGAACGTTCGTAAGGACGCAAGAACCATGCCGCCAGATGCGGCTTGAGCGTTCTGAGTTTCCCACTATACTGGATGCCGCGCCCCCGGGGGCGGGTTTGCCGAAGGGAGGCGATGCAGACTGCGGGGATTCAGCCACAATACGCCATGTTTGGTCTCTCGCTCCTCGCTCTCGCCCCGTTGGTTAACTGCGCCCTTGATTTGGCTTGGGTTCAGGGCGCCGCAATCCCTAAGCACGTCGCCACAACTCCGGTTCCAAGGTCTGGGGAAGCCTGGTGGGTGCAGCGCCACCAAGGCTGTGTGGAGACCACCAAGAGGAACGACTTCGAAGTGGCCTTTCTTGGCGACTCGATCACCCAGGGATGGGAGGGGGCCGGCAAAGCCGCGTGGACCCGCGACTTCGCGCCGCTCAAGGCGGCCAACTTCGGCTTCAGCGGAGACCGCACCGAACACGTGCTCTGGAGGCTCGCGAACGGGGAGCTCGTCGGCACCAACGTCAAGCTGATCGTGATCATGATCGGCACCAACAACGTCGGCCACGGCTCATCGAGTCCCACTCAGACTGCGGACGGGGTGAAAGCGATCGTCCAGACGCTCCTTGCGGGCACCAAGGCGAAGATTCTCTTGCTGGGGATTTTCCCACGCGATGCCAACGCCGGGGATCGGCTGCGGCAGGCTGTCTCTGAGGCAACGCGTGGGTTCCAGGGCCTGCACGACGGTGCACGGGTCCACTACAAGGATGTTGGCCACTTTTTTGTGCGTCCCGACGGCACCTTGAGAAGCACCCTTATGCCGGACCTGTTGCACCTGAACCCCGACGGCTACGAGATCTGGGCCAAGGCAATGCTCCCGGACCTAAAGGGGTTACTTGGCAAGGGCGGGCAATAAGCGACCTCCCTTGTGCTTATAGCATTCGCTATATGCGTTGCTTGAGCCGCAAGAAACCCTGTATATCGTTCACTATACCCTGATGAGGGCCTTTCAGTCCGGCATTACGCCGCCAAGACGTCGACATTGGCGCTGCGGGCGAGGTTCCGGAGCCGCGTGTCTTCCGTGGCCAGGGGCAACGCCAGCCGTTGGCAAAGCTCGATGTAGGCCGCCTCATAAGAGGTCGCCTGCAAACGCGAGGCCAAGGCCCTAACCGTGAGGATCCACTCCTTGCTCGCGGCATCGTCTACGTCGATGGGCGCCGTGTTGAGCAGCGAAAGGAAGGAAGCGGCCTCCGCAGCCGAAAGGCTCCCGGCGTCCTGGGCCCGCAGCACGAGGTTCGTGACCTCGAGCCGCCAATGGCAGGGCACATGGGCCTTCTGGCTCTCCAGTAAGCGCAGCACGTCCTCGGCATAGATACCTCGCAGCTCTGCGGCGCTCCAGGTCAACGCCAAGGAGGCATCGAGCACGAACCCGTCGGTCATCGCCGAACCTCGTGAAGCGCCTGGTCGACGTCAAAGCCGATGAGGGACCGGCCCTTGCCAAACGCCATGAGCTGCTCGACCGAGTGCCTGGCCGGCACCCCCTTGCCGGTATCGGCGGGGACCAGCCGCGCGATCGGCACACCGTGACGTGTGATCTCAAGCGTCTCGCCGGCTTGCACAAGATCGAGGAGCTGTCCGAGGTGAACCTTTGCTTCGTAAGCGCCGATCTGCTTCATCAGCCTAAGAATCGGCTAGTCGCAGGCTAGTTTTCAGCGGTCAACTACCAGGTTCGGCGCAGAGCGACTCGAAGAGCCACAGCGCGCAAGCCAGTTTCGACCTCTTGCCGCTCTGCAAAACCCGTCCGTCGTCGAGGATCAGCGTCAGCTCGTTGCTCTGCGATTCAAAACCGATGTCCGCCCGGGAGACATCGTTCACGGCGATGGCTGCGAGCCCCTTGCGAACGAGTTTTTCCCGCGCTTGATCAAGGCTGTCGTCCGGCTCTGCGGCAAACCCGATGACCCGCGCCTTGCCCTGCGATGCCCGCGCGAGTTCGGCGAGCACGTCCGGGTTTGGGACCAGCTTCAAGCTCCAGGGCTCGTCGGATCGACGCCGTTTCCCCTCGATTTTTTCGATTGGCCGGTAGTCCGCGACCGCCGCGGCCCCGACGATCCAGTCCGATTCGGCCGCCAGAGCCGAGGATGCCTCCAGCATTTCGCGGGCCGACGTGACTCTGCGAACCGAGGCTTGCCTTGGAAGTGAAACGGCCACCGGGCCCGACACCACCGTCACCTCCGCGCCCATCAGGAGTGCCGCCCTCGCCAGGGCCGCGCCCATCCTTCCGGAGGAGCGGTTCGTCAGGTAGCGCACGTCGTCCATCAGCTCTTGAGTTGGTCCGCTCGTAATCAGCACCCGCTTGCCCTTCAGTTTCTGTCCGCGTCCGATAAGGACGAGAGCTTCATCGGCGATGCGGGCAATCGAGGCCAGTTTGCCCTGGCCGTGCTCGCCACAGGCCACGTCGCCCTCTGACGGGTCAACCAGCACCGCCCCTCGCTCCTCGAGCTCCCGGATTGCGGCCTGAGCCGTTTCCTGAAGATACATCGCCGGGTTCATCGCCGGCGCAAGGAGCATGGGCCCCTCGTAGGCCAGCGCCAAGGTGGTAAGCATGTCGTCTCCGACGCCGTTCGCCAGCTTCGCGAGCGTATTGGCGGTGGCAGGGGCGACGATCAGCAAATCAGCCTGCCGGGCCCAGTCGATGTGGGCCATGCGTCCGGTGATAGGCTCCTCGAAGGCATCCTGGAGGCAGGGCTGGCCGGTCAGCGACTCGAACAGGGTCTTGGTGACGAACTGCTGCGCGGCATCGGTGAGGCACACGCGAACCGTGCAGCCCGCCCGCATCAGTTCGCGCGCCAGATCCGCCGCGCGGTAGGCGGCAATGCTCCCGGAAACCCCAAGCACGACGTTCGGCACATCTTAGTTTAGCGCGAGGGGCCGAATCGTCACGCCGGCTCGATGGTTGCCAGCACGTCGCCCTCGCCGACCTGTGAGCCGGCCTCCACATAAACCTTGGACACCGTGCCATCGAATGGCGCCAAGAAGGCCTGTTGGGTCTTCATGGCCTCCAGCACCACGATCTTGTCGCCTTTGGCCACAGGATCGCCCGCCGCGAACCCCACGAAAGTGATCGCGCCGGGCATGGCCGCTCGGATTTCGCCTGTGTGCGTGGCCCCATGCACTCGACGAGAGGCCAGAGCGGGTTCCACGAGGAACTGCTGCCCGTGATAGCTCACGAGCACGTCCTCGCCCGATCGAACGACCAGCGCCGAGTGGGTTTGGCCGGACTCACGCACCAAGAGCCGGTCCGCCAGGGTCACGACCTCGACCTCGGTACCGTCCGGTAGCTCCACTTCGACGCCGTTCACCCACCGCTTCATCAGCCCACCTTCGCTTTGCGGCGCTGCTCTGCGTAAGCGGCACACGCTTCGACGAAAGCGCGGAAGAGCCTTTTCGAGCCCTCACCGTCGGTGCGCTCCGGGTGCCACTGGATGCCCACGACCCAGGGACGGTCGGATGCCTCCAGGGCCTCTACGGTGCCGTCTTCGTGTCTGGCCGAGACCGAGAGCGCGTCACCCAGCCGCCCGACTCCCTGGTGGTGATAGCTTTTTCCGGGCGTAGAAGCGGATCCGACGATCCTAGCGAGCTTCGAATCGGGCACGACCGAGACATTCTCAAGGGTGCCGCCGGTGTGTCGGTCCGATTCCAGCCCGTCGGCGAGGTGCTGGATCAAGGAGCCGCCCCGAATCACGTTCAGGAATTGGCACCCGTAGCAGATCCCAAGGATCGGCATCTCCGGGTCGGCAGCCTCAAAGAGCGCCTGCTCGATGGCATAGCGCGCGGGGTCCTGGAGCCTCGCCTTTGGATGGAGCTCTTCTCCCCATTTGGAGGAGTCAATATCGTCGCCGCCTGGGATCAGCCAGCCATCGATGATGGCGAGAACAGCCCTGGGGTCCGCTTGCGGGGGGATGACCAAAGGCATGCCGCCGGCGTCGGCGATCCGCTGAGCGTAGTTCCAGTTCAGGGTCAGCTTGCCGTGCGTGCGCGCGTCGTCGGCATCGTGATCCACGTCAGCGGTGATGCCAATGACCGGCTTCATCCCTCGTTCACCAAGCTCCTGATGCTCTCAAGGTTCATTTTGATGGCCGTCAAGAAGTCAGTCGCGCCGACACCGTTGATCAAGCGATGGTCGAAGGTCAGGGTTAGGTTGACCGAGCGCTGGATGACCGTCCCGCCATTCTCGTCGTACTTGAGCCCCGGGAACACCTCTCCCAGGAACAGAACGCCGACCGATGGCGCGACGAGCACGGGAACCGCCTGACGGAGGCCGAAATTCTGCATGTTGGTCAGGCTCAGGGTCACGGCCTCGTTCGCCTGATCCTTGCCTTGCCGCGCCAGATCGATCTGGGCGCGGCATCGGCTGGCGAAGTCCTTCCAGTTGAGCGCATCCGCCTCTTCGACTACGGCAGTTACCAGTTCGTCGCCGGGCAGCGCCACCGCGATTCCCAGCGAGGCGGTCGCGTAGGTCCGAATCGTGTCGTCGCCCTTGAGGTTGGACCGGAACAGGGGATGGTCTTTGAGGGCTCTGGCGACGGCGAAGGCGAACATCGTGAAGGTCGAAGGCTGAAAATCGCCGCCCTTCGCCTTTTGCTCAGCACGTACGGCCTCCACCGGGCCCCAGTTGGCGACGACCGTGATCGTGCCGGGGACCACCAGTTGCGAACTGCGAACGAGTCTGGAAGCCAGAACCCGCTGCTTTCCGGTCATCGCGACCTCGGTGCTCGGTCCGCCCGCACCGCCGGTGGGTCTGGATGCGGGCTGAGGCGCGGCGCCCGAAGATCGTGAAGCGAGGAAGCTGTCGATATCGGCAGGCATCAGCTTGCCGCTGCCCGCGGCAAGGGTCGCCAGTTCGGCTTCAGAAACGCCCTTTTCCTTGGCGTAAGCACGGGTCCGCGGCGGCACGGAGGCGTTCCTTGCTCCCGCTGAGGCTTCCGGTATAGGCTCCGGTTCGGGCTGGGCGGCGGCCGGCGCCGGCGCCTCCGGAGCGCCGTGCACCTGCATCTCGGAGACTCCGTCGGCGACTTCCATCTGGGCCACGGCGGTGCCGATCGGCAGCACGGCGTCCACCTCGGCTAGCCAGGAGACCAGTTTGCCCTCGTACGGGGATTCGACGTCCATGACGGCCTTGTCCGTTTCCATCTGGTAGATGGGTTCGTCGCGTTTGATCGTCTCGCCAGGCTGCTTGAGCACCGCGACCAATCGGGCTTCTTGAAGGCCCTCGCCCATCTGTGGAATGCGAACTGAAATGACCGGCATCGTGTATGTCTCCGTCGAACCGGACTATTTTGACACGTCCCGCGAAGTGGGCCTTCCGGATGAAGCCGGAAATGGGCCTGGCAAGACAGGATTGCTGATGGACGCAGTTGGCCCGGCGGCCGAGAGGGGTGGGTGTGGCGCCCCTTACGGGGTGCGAAGGGTGGGAGCGCTCCAGGGGTGCGGCTGCGGCCAACCCCTGGCTACTTTCTGCTGACCCCGTTTGGGGTCACATCGCCCATGGCTCGGGCGGTCCGGCAATGAGGCTCACGAAAGCACCTACGCGCCCGAAACAGGCTTGTAGTAGCGAACGTACTCGATCTCGTAACGGTGCGGGAGAAGGCTCTCGTCGATGCCCTGAGCTCCGCCCCAGCCGCCGCCGAACGCCAGGTTGAGGATCAGGTAGTGCGGCTTGTCAAAGGGCCAGACGTCGTCGCCGCCAGGCTCTTTGCGGAAGACGAAGTAGCGCGTGTCGTCGAAGAAGAACTCCATCCGGTCGCGATACCACTCGACCGCATAGGTGTGAAATCCTTCCCAAGGCTTGCCCGCGTCGATCGAGTTGCCCTTGCCCTTGCCGTTCATGTGGTTATAGGCGGCAGTGTGGATGTTGGCGTGGATCTTGGTGGGGTCATAGCCCACGTGCTCCATGACGTCGATCTCGCCGCAGCGGGGCCAATCCACCTTGCCAATGTTCTCGCCCAGGAGCCATGCCGCCGGCCAAGTTCCTTTGCCTGTGGGGACCTTGGCGCGGACCTCGATCCGGCCGTAGAGAAAGGGCCTCTTTCCGGCGGTGTGGAGGCTCGCCGAGGTGATCGGGCGCCCCTGGAAGTTGTCCTTTCGGGCCTCGATGATTAGCCGCCGACCCTCGATTCGGGCGTTTTCGGGCCTTTCTTTGGTGTAGTACTGCTTCTCGTCGTTGCGCAGGTACCCCACCTCGTAGCTCCAAAACTTGGGGTCGACGAGCTTCCCTTTGTCAAATTCGTCGGCCCATTCCAGCTTCCAGTTGGACTTGACGAACGGTTTTCTGATCGGCGTTTTGTCGGACGCAGATTGGGTTGTGCCGCTGAGCGATTGGGTTCCCATGGCCATTGCGGCGACGCCAAGATAGAGTAGCGTGCTCACTTACCCAGTTTTGCAGATTCCGTAGCGGTGAAGGGAGGGGTACCCTCGCCCTTCGCCCCTCGCGCATCGCATCTCCTGCCCACTAACCCTCAAATCGGAGAAAACCTCCGACCTGCGAACCTTAGTAGAATAGGCCCAATGCCGCGCTTGCAGGTCAGCGACATCTCGATGCAGTTCCCCGCCGTCTTGGCGCTCGACGGCGTGTCGCTCTCCTTCGAGCCCGGAGAGGTCCACGGCATCATCGGCGAGAACGGCGCCGGCAAGAGCACGCTGATGCGCATCCTCTCGGGGCTGCAAAAGCCGACCTCCGGGGAGATCTCTATCGGCGAGCCGCCGACAACTGTTGTTTTCGGTGGCGTTCGAGACGCCATGCGCCACGGCATCGCCATGATCCACCAGGAACTGAACCTCGTGGACACGCTCTCGGTCGCAGAGAACGTCTTCCTGGGTCGCGAGCCGACGGCTGGTGGCAGGCTTAATCGCAAGCTGATGAATGGACGCACGCGCGAGTGGCTTCGCGAGGTGAACGCCTCGATCGAGCCGCAGGTTCTGGTCGGAAGCCTGTCGCTGGCCGAGAAGCAGCTCGTCGAGATCGCCAAGGCGCTCTCCTGCGAAGCTTCGATCCTCATCATGGACGAGCCCACTGCCGTGCTCAGCGAAGCCGAGACCGACGCCCTCTTCGAGCTCATCGCCAGGCTCAAGGCGAAGGGCGTCACGGTGCTCTACATCTCCCACAGGCTCCCCGAAGTGGAACAGATTTGCGACCGGGTCACGGTCCTGCGTGACGGCCGGCTCATCACCACCGTGCTGCGCGGAGCCACAAGCCCGACCGAACTCGCCAAGCTGATGGTGGGCCGTGAGCTTGGCGAGGTCTTTCCGGTGCGGAAACTCT
Source organism: Armatimonadota bacterium (assembly GCA_016223145.1). Classification (NCBI taxonomy): domain Bacteria; kingdom Bacillati; phylum Armatimonadota; species Armatimonadota bacterium. Next base: position 207,346 of record JACRPN010000009.1, read on the forward strand.
CCACTGCGCTAGAACCGGTGCTGGCCGTCGAGGGATTGGGCGACGAGGAACTCTTGAGCGGCGTCTCGTTCGTGCTTCACCCCGGGGAGATTCTGGGGATGGCCGGTCTGATGGGCTCGGGCAGAACCGAAGTCGGCGAGGCCCTGGTGGGACTCAGGCGGTTTCGCGCTGGCGGAATCCGAGTTGAAGGCCGCCCCGTCAGCATCGGCTCGCCGAAGCAGGCCGCAAGGCTTGGTATCGCGTATGTCTCCGAGGATCGAAAGGACGCGGGCCTGGTGCTCGGCATGGACGTGGTCGAGAACACGACCCTGGCGAATCTGGACGCCTATGCTCGCCCCTTCATCAGCAAAGACCGCGAGCGGGCGAGCACCGAAGCCTGGGTCAAACAGCTCGACATCAAAGCCGGCAACCTGCGTGCGCCGATCCTCTTCCTCTCCGGCGGAAACCAGCAGAAGGTCGCGCTGGCGAAATGGCTCGAACTGAAGCCAAAAGTGCTCATCCTCGATGAGCCGACGCGCGGCGTGGACGTCGGCGCCAAGCGAGAGATTTATCAGCTCATCCACGACCTGGCGAGCCAAGGGATGGCGTGCCTGATGATCTCCAGCGAGCTGCAGGAGCTGATCGGCCTATGCCACCGCATCCTGGTGATGCGCCATGGCACGGTCGTCGGGGAGGTTCAGGGAGAGGGCGCGACGGAAGAGGAGATTATGGTGTTGGCAGCGGGAGCGGAGGCAGCTTGAGAGAGTTCTTGTCGAAACTGGGCGCGTTCATGCAGCGTTACGGCGTCGTGGTGGCGTTCGGCCTGCTGTTTGCCTACAACGGGTTCACCCAGCCCGAGTTCTTTCTGCAGCCGGAGAACCTGAAGAACCTCGTCAACCAGAGCGTCGGCGTCGGGATCATCGCGATCGGGATGACTCTGGTCATCGTGACCGGGGGCATCGACCTTTCTGTAGGCAGCATGCTCGCGCTATCGGGCGCGCTGGGCGTGCTCGCCATGAACAAGGTGATCTCCGGCGTCCCGGTGGACTCGGCCCCAGCCATCCTTGCGGCCACGGAGAGCCGGGGCGTGGTGGTCGGGATCGCGGTCTGCCTGCTGGCCGGACTCGTCCTCGGGATGGTGAACGGCGTCACCATCGTGGTGGGGCGGGTCGCACCGTTCATCGCCACCCTGGTGGGTCTAGTCGCTTATCGGTCGATCTGCGTTTCGATCGCCGAGGGTGGCGAGATCAGGTCTTTGAGCGCCAAAGTCTTTCCTGCCCTCGGCTCAGAGGGAGTCCCCGTCCCGGGGCTGATGGCTTCAGGCGGCCGGCCGCTGATCATCACTTGGGGAATGATCCTGTTCGTCCTCGTGGCGCTTTTCGCCGGGTTCCTGCTCAACTGGACGCGGTTTGGCCGACATGCGCTCGCGGTCGGCGCGAACGAGCGCGCCGCCAAGTACTCGGCGGTGAACACCGGGTGGACCAAGTTCGTCGCCTATTCGCTTCTGGGGCTCTTCTCGGGGCTCGCGGCGTTCACCTACGCCGCCAGGTTGAACTCGGTCGCGTCGTCCACTGCCGGCAACTACTACGAACTCGACGCTATCGCGGCGGTCGTCATCGGCGGCACGTCATTGAGAGGCGGCAGCGGGCGCATTTGGGCGACCGTGGTGGGGGTGCTTCTGCTCAGCATGATCGGCAACATGCTGGTCATGAAGGGGGTGAGCGTCTATTGGCAGGGCACCGTCAAAGGCGCGATCATCTTGGTGGCCGTGCTCTTGCAGAGGGGGAGAGAGGGATAGAGCGATTGACGATTGACGATTGACGAATGAAGATCGTGGATCGTAGCCAGAGACTTGCGTTCTGAAAGACCCGTCAATCGGAGCCCCTATAGTGAACCTGCTAATCGCTAATCGAAAATCGTAAACCGCCAATCGTCAGTCCCCGATCGACTCCAGCCCATCCACCCGCACGATCATTACCGTCGTGTTGTCGCTTCCGCCGCCGACCAGGGCATCGCTTACGATTTGCCAACAGGCTTCGCTGGGGCCGCTGCTTGAGAGAACCTCTTCGAGCCTCGAGTCCGATACGTGGTTCATCACCCCATCTGAGCAGAGCAGATACACATCGCCCTCCTGGACGTTGAAGCGTTCCACGTCCACGATCACGTCGTCCTCGGTGCCGATGGCCCGTGTGAGCACATGGCGATACTGGTGCCGCTCCGCCTCCTCGCGCGTAAACATGCCGCTGGCCACCGCGTCTTCCACCCAGGTGTGGTCCTTGGTGAGCTGCAGAAATGGAGGTCCGAGGTCTGAGGTCCGAGGCCCGAGGTCGGAAGGCAGCGACTCTGACTGGGACGCGGATGGCAACCGGAGTCTGTAGATCCGCGAATCGCCGACATGCGCGATCCATGCGGCGTCCTGGATGACGGCCAGGGCGCTCAGCGTCGTGCCCATCCCGCGTCGCGAGGGTATGGCCCGCGAGCAATCCAGAACCAAGCGGTTGGCGGCGCGGACCGCCGTCGAGAGCGCCACCAGAGGGTCTTGCGATGGGTGCTGAAGGTACTCGAAGAGGAACGTCTTGCACGCCATCTCGCTGGCGATCTGCCCGGCTTCATGGCCGCCCATTCCGTCGCAGACCACGAACACCAGCCCCTTGCCGGCGAGAATGGGCTCGTCTTCGGGAAGGTAGTACTCGAACTTGTCCTCGTTGTTCTCGCGCACACGGCCGAGGTCGGTCTTGCAGGCGACGGTGACCCTGGGGCGGATCTTCAGTTCCGGGGCTGGCGCCAGCTCCTGCGCGGCATATTCGGCGGTGATCTCTTGCATCGATGGCTCGCGAGTCCTCGTGTGATTATGGACGCTCGCTCGATGGCGAATTGATCGGTTCAAATCTCGCGGGTGGGAGGTCCCCCGGACACAAGCTCATTGGGCCTTCGGGCCACATGGAGTTTGATGTCAATTGGGCGGTTGCTCCTGTGGCACCCCTTGCGGGGTGCGGGACCTGGCGGCGCACGCTCCAGGGATGTCGCTGCGCTCAACCCTTGGCTACTCTCTTCTGACCCCTGCCGGGGTCACCAGCAGATTGAAAAGGTGGTGGCACGTTCCAGGGATGTCGCTGCGCTCAACCCTTGGCTACTCTCTTCTGACCCCTGCCGGGGTCGCGTTCAACCTCCGTTCACGCTCGATGGCCGAAGGGATCACCAGTGGGGTTGAGCGGCAACCCTCCGACAACGGAATCGCGCTCTACTTGCCAGCCGTCGAGGCGAGCCGCTTGCATTCCTCGTAGCGAAAGCATTCCGTCACGTGGTCGTTCACCATGCCGACCGCCTGCATAAACGCGTACAGGATGGTCGGCCCAACAAATCGAAACCCGCGCTTCAAAAGGTCCTTGCTGAGCGACTTGGAGACCTCCGTTTCCGCAGGCACCTGGCTCAGCGAGGTCCAGGCGTTCTGCACCGGCGAGCCATCCACAAACCGCCAAAGGTAGGCGTCGAAGGAGCCGTACTCCTCGCGTACTCTGAGCACCGCTTGGGCGTTTCCCACGCTCGCGACGACCTTGGCCCGGTTGCGAACGATGCCCGCATCGAGCAGCAGTTCGGCCTGGCGCGACTCGTCGAACCGGGCGACAACCTCGGGATCGAACCCTTTATAGGCTCTGCGGTATCCCTCGCGACGCGCAAGGATGGTGGACCAGGACAGTCCGGCCTGCGCGCCCTCCAGGATCAGCATCTCGAAGAGGTGCCGATCGTCGTGGCTCGGCACGCCCCACTCTGTGTCGTGGTACGTGCGATAAGCCTCGCTCCCTTCGCACCAAGCGCATCGGGTCGGCATCTATCGGAACCGCGCCTGCAGCTTCTGCAGCGCATCGTTGCCGGGACAGAGCTTCTCGTAGGGGACCTTGGTCAGCGCCCCAGGCACCGTGCCGAGCTGTTGGTGCATCTCTTGGGATTCCTCCGAGACGTAGAGCAGACCCGTGACCACCTCCCCTTCCTCTTGCCGGGCTCTGATGTAGGCATAGGCTTTGTCCCGGTCCGAGGGGTCGTAGTCGTCGGCGACCTTTCGAAGCTTGATATACGTCCCATCGTGCATTTTGACCAAGCGATCTTCGCCCGGCCTGTAGTCGGCGTGGATCGCTCCGCGGGGCAGCACGAAATCCGTTTGGACAACCTCGATCTGGTTCTCGCGCGTATAAGCGTAGCTCTTCGTGGAGCCTTCATGGTCGTTGAAGGTCACACAAGGGGAGATGACGTCGACGAACGCGAAACCTCGGTGCTTGAGCCCCGCCTTGAGGATGGGCACGAGCTGGTCCTTGTCTCCCGAGAAGCTCCGTGCAACGAAGGTGGCGCCGAGAGTCAGCGCGAGCCGACAACTGTCGATCGCTGCCATGGTGTTCGCCTCGCCCTTCTTGCTCATCGAGCCGGGGTCCGCCGAAGCCGAGAACTGGCCTTTTGTCAAGCCGTAAACGCCGTTGTTCTCCAGCACATAAAGTAGGTTCAGGTTGCGCCGCATGGCATGGCAGAGCTGCCCGAGCCCGATGGAGAGCGAGTCGCCGTCGCCGGAGACTCCGATCATCGTCAACTCGCTGTTCGCCGCGCTTGCACCCGAGGCGACGGCGGGCATGCGCCCGTGGACGCTGTTGAACCCGTGCGCTTCGCGCAGGAAGTAAGCCGGTGTCTTGGAAGAGCAACCGATACCCGACATCTTGGCCACCATGTGCGGCTGGATGTCGAGGTCCCAAAACGCCTGGATGATCGCCGCCGTTATGGAGTCGTGCCCGCAGCCGGCGCAAAGCGTGGTGATCACGCCCTCATAGTCGCGCCGCGTGAGGCCGATAGCGTTCTGTGCGAGAGAAGGGTGGTGGACTTTGGGTTTGGCAAGGCTCATGCGAGCACCTCCGTTCGCGAACGCACGCTGCCCAAGACTTCCAGCGTACTGAGCGGGAATCCGGAGTAGTGGGTGGCCGAAATCAGGCGCTCGGGATGGACCTCGGTCTCTAGTATGAGAAGGTTTCTGAGCTGGCCGTCGCGGTTCTGTTCCACCACGAAGCACTTCTCGTGCGCTTCGATGAAATCCTTGACCGCTTTGCCGAAGGGGAACCCGCGCACGCGCATATAGTCTAGCGGTGTGCCCTCAGCCTCCAGCTTGTCCACAGCTTCCATGCAGGCCGCGTGGCATCCGCCGATAGAAATCAGGCCGACCTTCGCGCCCGTCGTGGTGCGGATGAAAGGCTGCGGAACCGCATCAGCGGCGCTGTTGACCTTTCTCGCCAAGCGTTCGAGCACCTCCTGGTACTCCGCTCCATCTTCGGTGTAGCCTCCGTACTTGTTGTGGCCCGAGCCGCGCGTGAAATAGGCGCCCTTAGGGTGTGTTCCCGGGAGAGTTCGGTAGGGAATGCCGTCGCCATCCACGTCCAGATAGCGGTAAAAGGTCTTTGATTCCTCGAGCTCTTCGGCAGAAAGGACCTTGCCTCGGTCCGGACGGTAGTTATCGTCCCATTCCAGTTTGGGGATCACCCAGTCGTTCATGCCGATGTCGAGGTCGGACAGCATCATGACCGGCGTCTGGAAGCGCTCGGCCAGGTCGAAGGCGTTGACCGCCATCTCAAACGCCTCTGCCGGGTTGGCCGGGTAGAGGCAGATGTGCTTGGTGTCGCCGTGCGAGGCATAGGCGCAGAGCATGAGGTCGGATTGTTGAGTCCGTGTCGGCATGCCGGTCGAGGGGCCGGTGCGCTGAACGTCGATGACCACGGCAGGCACTTCGGCAAAGTAGGCGAGCCCCAAGAACTCGTTCATCAGGGAGATGCCGGGGCCCGCCGTCGGGGTAAACGCCCTCGCACCCGCCCAACTCGCGCCGATGACCATTCCGATGGCCGCCAACTCGTCCTCGGCCTGCAGGATCGCAAAGAGGTTCTTGCCGGTCTCAGGGTCCTTTCGGAAGCGCTGGCAGAATCCGGCAAAGCCCTCCATCACCGACGTCGCGGGGGTGATGGGGTACCAGGCGCCGACGGTAGCGCCCGCATAGATGCATCCGAGCGCGGTGGCGGTGTTGCCGTCAATCAGGATGTGATCCGCGGTCACATCCATCTTCTCGAGGCGGATCGGAAGCGGGCAGTCGAAGTTCTCCTTGGCGTAGTTGAAGCCAAGGTCAATGGCCTTCTGGTTGGATTCGAGCAGCGCAGGCTTCTTGCCGAATTTCTCCTGCGTGAGCGTTACCAGAGTCTCGGTGTCGATGCCCAAAAGGGCGCTCAAAACGCCGGCATAAGCGATGTTCTTCATCAGGATACGCTCGCGCACACCCTTGAAGGCGTCGTTGCACATCTGGGCCAGCGGCACGCCAAGCAGGTGAATGTCTTCTCGGGCCTTGTCAGTACGGATCGGCCAAGTGGAATCGTAGAGCAACCAGCCCCCAGACCGGACCTCCGCCATGTCCTTTTCGAAGGTGGCTGAGTTTAGGGCCACCATCAGGTCGAACTCCGGCGTGCGCGCCGTGTAGCCGTCCTTATTGACCCGGATTTCGTACCAGGTAGGCAGGCCCTGGATGTTCGAAGGGAAGAGGTTCTTGCCCGTCACGGGGATGCCCATTCGGAAGATGGCCTGCATGATCAGGCTGTTGGCGCTGGCCGAGCCCGTTCCGTTGACAGACGCGATCTTGATGGCGAAATCGTTGATACTTGGCTTCATTTTGCGGCTTGAGCCTCCACGACGGGGAGGGTCGAGGCTGGTACGGGCCGCCCTGCATAGGGAAGCACCACAACCGATTTGCGCATGTCCCAAGCAAAGGTCGGACAGCGTTCGGCGCACAGGCCGCAGTGAAGACAGAGATCCTCGTCTTTCACCATAACGCGCTTGGTTTGCTTGAGAGCGCTCGACACGAAGATGGGCTGATGGGTCTCCAAAGCGGGAGCCGTCAGCCTCGTGCGCAGATCGGCCTCATCGCCGTTCTCGGTAATCGTCAGACAGTCGGTGGGGCAGATGTCGATGCAGGCGTCGCATTCAATGCAGAGGTTGTCGGTGAAGTGCGTTTGAACATCACAGTTCAGGCACCTTTCGACCTCGGCCATCGCCTGTTCGTGGGTGAAGCCCTCCTCCACCTCGATCGACATCTTGAACCTCTCTTTGAGGTCCACGTGCTTCATCTTTTGCCGTTTGACCGGGTTGTAGTCATTGCTGTAGGCCCATTCGTGGAGGCCCATCTTGGTGCTCGACATGGTCTGGCCATGCGGGGGACGATCCTGGACCGACAGCCCCTGGCAGTATTGATGAATCGAGATCGCGGCTTCGTGGCCGTGCGCAACGGCCCAAATGATGTTCTCGGGTCCCCAGGCCGCGTCGCCTCCGAAGAACACGCCCGGCCGAGTGGACATGAAGGTCGTTTTGTCCACCACGGGCATGTCCCACTTCCCGAATTCGAGCCCGATGTCGCGTTCGATCCAGGGAAAGGCGTTGTCTTGGCCGATGGCCAAGATCACCGAGTCGCAGGGGATGATCTCGGTCCCTGCGGGCTCCTGCACCAGCTTGCCATCGATCTCTTGGGAGTTGAACCGCTCGAACTCCATGCCCGTGAGCTTGCCGTTCTCGACCACGTATCGCACGGGGGAGAGGTTTTCCAGGATCTCAACGCCCTCTTCCTCGGCGTCCTCGAGTTCCCAGGGCGAGGCTTTGAAGTACTTGCGGGTCTTGCGGGCGACGACCTTGACGTCGGCCGCGCCGAGGCGCTTGGCCGAACGGCAGCAATCCATCGCCGTATTGCCGACGCCGATGATCAGCACCCGGGAGCCGACGGTGTTCACGTGCTCGAAGTGGATGTTCGCCAGCCACTCGATGCCGATAAAGATCTGCTCGCAGTCGTGCCGCCCCGGCAGTTCGAGCTCTTTGCCTTTCGGGGCGCCGCTTCCTACGAACACCGCGTCGTATTCGCCTGACTCCACAAGGCCCTTCAGGCTATCGATGCGCGTGTTGTAGCGCATCTCGACGCCCATGCTCACGATGGCGTCGATCGCCGTGTCCAGGACCTCTTCCGGCAAGCGGAACGATGGGATGTTGATTCGCATCAACCCCCCCGCGCGGGGGCCGGCCTCGAAAATCGTACACTGGTAGCCAAGGGGCATCAGGTCGTTCGCGACCGTCAGCGAGGCCGGTCCCGCGCCTACGAGCGCGATCTTCTTGCCGTTCTTCTCCTTGGGCGCCTTGGGCAGACGGTCGGCGATGTCGCCCTTGTGGTCCGAGGCGAAGCGCTTGAGGCGGCAGATGGCGACGGGTTTGCCCTCGACCCGTGTTCGGCGGCACGCGGGCTCGCAGGGGCGGTCGCAGACCCGGCCCAAAATGCCCGGGAAGACGTTTGACTCGCGGTTCAAGATGTAGGCGTCGTCGTACCGCTCCTGCCCGATCAGGCGGATGTATTCCGGTACGTTGGTATGGGCCGGACACGCCCATTGGCAATCCACGACGCGGTGGTAATAGTCGGGATTGCTCGTGTTTGTCCGTTCCATGGAGCATCAATTATGGCTCATTTAGGCTCACTTTGGCCCAACCCGACGATCCGCCCAAAGCGGAGGCTCTTGATCCTCCGGAGTTGTACAGAATCCTTACCTCTCCGCTATCGCGGTTTCGGTGGTGCCAATTGGATATTGAAGGGCCGATTGCGATCGCAAAGGAGATGCGCGTCTTTCACCTCAAGCTCAGCCGCCTGGATGGCGGAGTGCCGCGCGGCAAGAGGCATGATGCCGTTCCTTTCCGGGAAGGCTTGGCCGTACGGATGCGTGAAGTAGATGATGAAGGCGCGCTTGCCGGCTACAACCACGTCTGCATGCTTGCCGATCGTGCCGTCGCTGTTTCGTGTTCCGGGCTTCTCGAGGATTTTGCCCTGATAGGTCCAGTTCGAGAGGTCCTTGGAGCGGTACACGTCAAGGCCGCTGTCCGGGTCTTTGATCAGCCAGTAATGCCCTCCGAAAGCAAACACCTTCGGTCCCTCGCCGTAAAGACTGGAGACTCCAGGGTCGTCCGCTGGCCTCCAATCCTTTAGGTCCCGGCTGTCCACGGCGAAGGTCTTCGAGCCGTGCCCCTCATCCTTGTACCAAAGCCTCCAACTGCCGTCCGGCCTTCGAAAAAGAGTCGGATCAATGCAGTATTCGGAAGCCAGCGGTAGTTTCTGAGTGAATTTCCAATGCTCCAAGTCGCTTGAGGTGTACTGGAAGATGAACCGCTTTCCGCCCCAATCTCGATGCTCTGAAGCCGCGCCAGGAACGTAGCTCACGAACAGATGAAAGAGACCCCCATCGTCTCGAACGATATCGGGCGCCCAAAACGAGTAGCCCGAGTCCGGGTGTGAAAGCCGAAGCGTTCCTCGATAGTCCCAAGTTTGCCCTTGATCATGCGACTCGGCGATCCCGATCTCGCAGCCGTGGCACCACTCGACCCCCGGCAGATCCAGCTTGGCGCGGCGCTGCGTGTAGAGCATCCACCAAGCCTTTCGGGTTGGGTTCCAGACCAAGACGGGATCAGCCGCGCCGTCGTAGACCGGGTCGCGAAAGAGCGGCGCGGGCGTAGAGGGAGGCCCTTGTACAACCAAGGTCGAGGAGGAAAGCAGCATAGGTAGGGCGAGCGTAATCCACATGGCGCTAGCCGATTATGGAGGGTGATCGCCGACCTAGGCCCACCGAACGATGTTTCAACCCTGGCGGCGCGCTATTCGTAGGATTCGTTGTGGCAAACGATTCCTCTTCTCGGTCTCGCGGGAAGGCCGGTAACGCCGGAATCTCGCTCTTCACGTCCGTAGGCGTCGCCGTCGCCGTACAGATCTCGTGGTCCATCAACCACTCGATCGGATGGGCCATCTGGCACGGGCTGCTGAACTGGATCTATGTGATCTACCGCTGGATCGTCGCCTGACGGTTCTGGCGGGTCGCTAAGCCTCCGCGACAGCCCTTTTCACAGTCAAGTGGGCGTGATAGACAACGTGACTGCCGACGCAACCGGCCGGAGGCGGTCGATAATCAACACTGGCTCGCTGAGCCGAGGTCGTGAAATTGGCGTAGGCCGGCAATCCTCCAAATCCTCAGAATCCCCACCCATTTCTGGAATTTGAGGACTTTAGAACTGTAGTTTCAATAGCAAACCGTCCGTGTTGATGTCCCATGCTGATCCCCACGCAATAGGGCAGGGAGAGGGTGCCTGTGGTCAACCTGCTCTGACTCTCAAGGTGCAACGAAGGGCCTTGGGGCTCAACCTTGATGATCGGGGCGGCTCGCGGCAAGAGGTCTATCAACAGTTAAGGCGACACAAAATGGCCACAGTACATTGCCGGAACTGGCCTTCCGCAAGATCGGAACGATTTGCTCAAAGCTCGATTTTGATTCCCTCATGGATCCGTCCCAAGCGATGAGGGTGCTGCTCGATAAGCGTCTTCGTGGATGGGGGAGTAGACCAGAGGCATCGCTCACATGGGAAGAACATGGGAAGCGACAATTCTCGTGAGAACGTTATGACTTGGGCATTCATCCAGTAGTCCGAAAAATGGAGCACTTCGACTTCTGCGAAGCTCTTGAATTTCCTGGCCTTGTGTGCTACGGTGAGGGTCATGGCCCCGCAAGATCACCGGCTCGCCCCCCCCCCTCGCGCCGCAGCGTTAGCCTCATGCGCCTGACCGCCATCGTCGTCTCGTTTAGCCTGGTCTTTACCCAGTGCTTCGCAGGGATCGAGGCTTCCTCGAAGTCCCTCACGGACCTCATTCAGCAAATCGGACGGCAGTTCTCGGGTGGATTCACCGATTCCCGCACTCCCATCTTCAGAGGCGCCAACCCCAGGCGCGACCCCCAATACCGCGCAGGCCGGTTCAACGAGCGCACCCTGAGGGACCTCGGCCGCGTGCGCCAAGCGCGCTGGCTTGAGGAGCCCGAGCTGCTCCTTGCCAATATCGGCGTGGGCGGCTTCATGCTGCTTCAAGGCTCGGGTGGGGGCGGTGAAGGCGGTGGAGGCGGTACCGGAGGCGGCGAGGGCGGCGGTCCCGGAGGTCCCGGCGGCGGGCCCGGTGGCGAAGGCGGAGGTGGAGGCGGTGGCGGCAGCACCGGAGGCGGCTCGCCCAGCACCGGTGGCAAGCGCGCGGGCTCCGAATCGGCCGGCCCCTGGGCCATCGTCAACACCAACACCGGCAACCGCCTGGAAGGACTCCCGCTGGTCTCCTGGCCCTCGCGCGGCGCGACGGGCGTCGGCTTCGAGCTCTTCCACAACTCGCTTTCCTCCTGGGTGGGCGATATGGGCGCATCCTGGAGCCACAGCTACGAGATCAAGGTGGACTACACCGCCGGCTCCTCGGCCATCGTGCGCTGGGAGGATGGCACCAACGTCGCCTACACCGAAAGCGCCGGCACGTTCAGCCCGCCGCCCGGAGTCTACGACGCCCTGGTCCACAACGCCGATTCCACCTGGACCCTGACGACCAAGTCCCAAAGGCAGTTCCTCTTCAATACCTCGGGGTTCCTTACGGCCTGCAAGGACCGCGCCGGAAACACCGTCACCGTGGGGCGCAACACGAGCAACCAGGTCACTGCGGTCACCGACGCCTCGGCCCGCGCCCTCACCTTCGCCTACTCCGGTTCCAGGCTCTCCAGCATCACCGACCCCACCGGGCGCACCTGGACCTTCGCCTATGACGCGAGCACGAACCTGACGAGCATCACCTACCCCCTGCTGGATAGCGCCAGCTATGCGCGCAGCTTCACCTACAACGCCACCCACGACATCCTCACCGAGACCGACCTAAGGGGCAAGGTCTGGACCTACACCTACGACACCGGCGAGAAGCTCCTCACCTGGAAGAACCCGCTCAACAACACCACCTCGTACAGCTACGGCCTCTCGGCCACCACCATCACCTGGCCCGGGCTACAAACCCAAACCCACAACTACTCCAGCGGCCTTCTGGCATCTGAGGTGGACCAGGCTGGCTACTCGAACGCCTACACCTACGACACGGCCAAGAACGTCACCCAGTACACCGACAAGCGCGGCAAGGCCTGGATCTTCACGTATGACACGAAAGCCAACGTGCTCACCGCCAAAAACCCGCTGCTGAAAACCTGGACGCTCACCTACAACACCACGAACGATGTGCTCACGGTCACCACGCCGCTCGCCAGGGTGACCACCTACGCCTACGATTCGCAGGGAAACCTGCTGACGGTCACCGATCCGCTCTCAAGAGCGGCGGTGACGAGGACCTACGACACCTATGGCCAGGTGCTCACCAGCAAAGACGCCCTGAACCGAACGACCACCTACGCCTACGCCACGAATGGCGACCTCACGAGCGTCACCGATCCAGCGAGCGCAACGACCACCCTCGGCTACGATTCCCTTTCCCGGCTCACGAGCCTCACCAACGCCCTTTCGCAGACCACCACCCTCGGCTACGACGCCTGGGGCCGCGCGGTCACCACCACCCACCCGGACGCCACCAGCGCCACCGTGAACTACAACCGCGAGGGCCAGGTGATCTCGGCGACCGATGAGCTGGGCAGAACCACCACGCTCGCCTACGACGACGCCATGCGCCTAACCTCGGTGACGAACGCACGGGGAGACCTGGAGAGCTATGCCTACAACGGGAACTCCTGGCTGACGGCGGTCACCAACGGGCGCGGCTACACCCGCAACTACAGCCTCACCTCCCGCGGCGAGGTCTCCGCGCTCACCATGCCGGATTCCAGCGTCGAGAACTGGAGCTACAACGCCGAGGGCGCCTGCTCGGGCTACACATCTCCCGTGGGCTTCACCATCCAATACGTCTACGACGATGCGGGACGGCTGACGACGGTGGACTACCCGACGGGAACGGACACCAGCGTCACCTACGACAACGACGGCCGCACCACCCAGATGCTGGACGCCACGGGCACGAGCGCCTGGTCCTACGACGCGGCATCCCAGGTGACGCAATTGGCCACCCCGCAAGGCACGCTGCAGTATGCCTTCAACCTGGCCGGGCAGCGCACCAGCATGACGGACGTGGGCACGGGCGCGACCACCTATGCTTACGACACCGCCGGCCGCCTCTCCAGCCTCACGAACCCCTTCTCCGAAACCACCACGGTCACCTACGACACCCTGTCCCGGGTCACCCAAAAGACGCTGTCCAATGGGTCGTATGAGGTGTACGCATTCGACAATCGGGGCCGCCCGACTTCGCTCACGGTGAAGAACAGCTCGAACGCGGTGCTGAGCACGCAGAGCTACACGTACAATGCCGTCTCGAACGTGCTGACGGCGACCCGTGATGGAGTCGCGACGAGTTACACCTACGACGCCATCGACCAGCTTCTTTCGGAGACAAGGTCTGGCTATGCAGCAAGCTACACTTACGATGCCAACGGCAACCGGGCGACACGCACGGTCAACGGCCTGGCCGAGACTTACTCCAACGACGCCGGAGACAAACTGACGTCGGTCACTTGGACGGGCGGGTCAAAGACCTTCGGCTATGACGCGGCAGGCCGAACAACCTCGATCACCACCGCATCCGGCACGACTTCTCTAGCCTACGATTACGAGTCCAGGGTCACCAGCATCACCTACCCGAACGCCTCGGCGGACACATTCACGTACAACGGCCTCGATACAAGGGTTGGCAAGGGCGGGGCTCAGGGAACCGCGACCTTCAAGAGAAACGGAGTAGGTGCAACCGCTCCGGTGCTCTCGGACGGAGCGGCGACCTACACGCCGGGTATTTCCGAGCGTCGAGGCACCGCTACAACGTATTCTCACGCCGGCATCAAGAACGCCGAGGTCCAGACGGGTTCAGGGCAGACGGTTTCTGCCACCAACCAGTACGATGCCTTCGGCAACCTGGCCTCTTCGACCGGAACCTGGAAAGGCCCCTTCGCCTACGGCGGCCCCTTTGGCTATCAGGCCGACGCCTCCGGCCTCAAACTCCTCGGGCATCGCTACTACGACAGCGGCACGGGGAGGTTTCTGACTCGGGACCCGGTGAAAGATGGGAGGAATTGGTATGCGTATTGTGGGAATAGTCCCACCCGCTGCGCGGACCCTACCGGCAACGCATTTTGGCCGGGATTCCGCGAGATCACAAAGAACGGCCTAATCGGAGGGCTACTTCTTTGGCTCTTTGGATGGGTCGTTTTTGGGAAGACCGACTTCGACCCTTATGGAGGCGGGAATGGGCTGCAACCGCCATTTGATGTCCAGATTCCGCCACCACTACCTCCCGGCCCAGAGACTCCACCTTACGACCCGCCGGGAAACGGCCTGCCAGCAAAACCTCTCGACACACCAAAGGTGGCTCCAGAAACTGAAGCACATGGCTCGGGCCGTTGGGGCGGCATTGGAGGTTTTATTGATTCCTCCATTCTCCGTCTTTTTGGCACGGTATCTCTGGCTTTAGTGCCGGAAGAGCTGGGTCAAGACTGCTATCTGCCTGGAATCAAGAGAGCGAATCTCGATACGGAGAAGACATTTGAGTCATTCTTCTAGTTCGCTGGCAAGAGTAGTTGAAGGCTGGCGGGCCAGGTTCCTGTACGGCTGCAACCCACCTGATTGTGCGCTTGTCCTCTCGTTCAGAATTCAGCCCACTTGGGTGCCCTCCATTGAGATCCAACTGATGATAGCCAAGAGTCAAAGCAAGAGTAGCCATCAAAATGACAGATATCTCCGTTCTTCAGACCCGCTTGATGCTCTTTGAGCAGCGCTTCTTCGAAGCCGAACACGCAATACTTGCCCTTAGTTCAACAGATAATGACAGGCTAGTAGGGGATGTCCAGTGCTTACGGATCGGGGTAAAGCTCTTGGCGCTGGAGTACGATGATGCTCGGGGCCTAGCGGCGAAAATGCTCGATGAAGGAATAGCTTACTCCAGCTATCCACTGGAAGCTGTCGAAGCCTTAGTCCTGACTGGAGCGTGGAATTCTTACTCGCAGCTACCGCAGTCAGAAAAGCACAACGAAAGTGCTCACCACTTCAGCGTGGCTCTCCTCGCAAGCGCCTTGGGCGATGTGCATAGGGCTGTCACCGTCTATGAAAATCTATGTGCTGACGAAGACCCGATTGTACGCCGGAAAGCCTTGGCACGCGTCGTCCCACTCCTTTTCGACACCAAACAGTTTGGCCGGGCCTCTGCCTTGGTCGAAGCGTTTCTTGCAGCGACAGGCGATGAGCAATCGGCCCTGGCCCTGGATGCTTGGATTTATCTAAGCAGCAATGAAACTACTGATCCCTCCCGTTTTCGCAGGTTTCAGCCGGACATCGCTTCTCCTCTGCTGGCGAGCCAACTGGCGTCACTTTTCGGCAGGCTCGGTGAATGGCGTCTTTCATTTGAGTATGCCTTGGCATATCTACGAGCCAATCCCTGGGATGATAGAATGGTCTTCATCCTCGGAGATACGTCAATGCGCATCGGAGATGCAGAGAGCACCATTTCATCGTTTGAATCTTTGATTGGTCCCGGTGAGCTCCGAGTTCCAGCGCTTGCTCGATTGAGAGCGTTTCTCTTCAAGGAACGTCGTTTCCGTGAACTGATCAGCCTAGCGAGGAGGCTGGCCAAAGAATAGGATGACCGAATGATCTCCTTCTGTCACACTTGTCGTCACCCAATGGGAGCATTCGGCCGGCCACGACCGGCCACCCTTCGGGTGGGTCATCAGGAGAAAGACGTAGGGTCGGGTGCCTGCAGACGCCAGTCTGCTGCGAAGGGTGGCTCCGCCAGGAGAAGGGTAAAGCCCCGAGAGCCATCCACGAACCGAAGGACACGCTTGCGAGCCGGGAGCAAGCTGGCGCATCGCTCCACGATCACGAACCAGAGAAGGCTTGCAGATTCAGCAGACTGGCGTCTGCAGCCACCCGAACGTACGATATACTGGACACCCACCCGAAGGGTGGCTCGCCCGGACTCGGATGGTCTGGTGGCATCTCGCCCGGACAGGGTGTCTACTTTGAACATAGAGTCACAAGTTCAATCGAGATTGACAATCCCACGACTGGCAACAACATTTTCAAGTTAATTGACGAACTAATAGGAGCTGTGAAGAAGTGCCTCCTCCGCATGGATTGAGCCTGAGCTTGAAACTCCTGGTTACTGGCCTTGGCTTGGCCTTCTTGTTGATCGTCCACCTTACTACTGAGCCATCGGTGGCAAAGCGAATGGTCCACAATTACTTCCGAGGCTTTCGCTTTCAAGAACCTACGGCAGCGGACTTGGCGCGATTCCGGACTGTGGATATTGTCACCGCATGGCTAGTCGTGTTGTATGGCTTGGCTTCGCTTTGGAGCGATTCCATGGGTCTTCTGCTCTTGCTACCGCTGGTTGCCGCAGTAGCTACGGCAATCGGATATGCGGTCGCGCAGTTCAGAGCGCAATGGTCTGGCAGCAATAGGAAGGGAACTGATTGAGCGGGGCCACAGGGAGTCACCTTACCTCGGGTATCTCCGAACGGCGAGGCACCGCTACAACGTATTCTCACGCCGGCATCAAAAACGCCGAGGTGCAGACGGGTTCAGGACTGACGGTTTCTGCCACCAGCCAGTACGACGCCTTCGGCAACCTGGCCGCAAGCACGGGCACCTGGAAAGGCCCGTTTGCCTACGGCGGCCCGTTCGGCTACCAGTCCGACGCCTCGGGCCTGAAACTGCTGGGCCACCGGTATTACGATTCGGGTACCGGCCGGTTTCTCACAAGGGATCCCGTGAAGGACGGAAGGAACTGGTATGGGTATTGCTATGGGAGCCCAGTCTCGCTTGCAGACAATAACGGCGAACTACCTTTTCTCGTTGTGCTGTTTCTGTGGGGCGTCGCCGCAGGTGGAGTAATGGAACTCTGCCCTATCCTGCCGAGTCCGGGAGGAATAGCAAAGGGCGTAGAAAAAGGCGTAGCCAAGGGGATAGCAAAGGAGGTTCTTGTCGAAGTCGGTGAAACGGCAGCCAAGCAGGCAGTTCGGAAGCATCACTGGATACCTCGCGAAATCATCAGGCTTCTCGAGGAGATCGGCATCAAGGACGCACGCATTCGCGGCGTTAAGGGTGCCCCAAACGTCTACTTGGTTCCTAAGGACTGGCACGACTTCATCCATATGGGGAAGGGTGGAGGAGCTTACAATGATTGGTGGAAACAACAACTCGAGGACTTGGGTCCCAAGCCAAAGGTTGAGCAGGAGCTCCAATTGAAGGATCAGCTACTCAAGCTGTTTCACGGTGAATGATGACCAGGCTGTACGCGATGACTTCAGATTATGGCGCTGGCTTTGCGCAAGCGTCAAGTAAGGCTGCTAGCTACCGAATACTCAAAGACTCGTTCTGCCCTTCCTGTTCTTACGGTGCCGTGAGGCGGTATCCGATGGAGATAGAATGGGAAGTCGGATCTACCGAAGTTGCAGACATGTTTTACGTGCTATTTGGAGGATTACTGGCTAAGGCTACCCTGGCTGAGGCTTTGTGGCAGAGGTTCGGAGGAATTGAGTTCTCGATGATCACGATGCATCAGGACCCTTCGCTCGATGTGGCAACACCAACGAATAGGCAAGACCGGATCTTATTGCCATATGATGGTCCGGAACTGCTTGAGATTGTCCCCTTGCTCACCATTGAGGCGAATGACTGTACCATTGTCCGGACCTCGCATCGAGAGTGTGGCAAGTGTGGCCGGCTATATCACGTTTATGGAGAGTGGGCGAACAGAGGTGGGTTTCCAAGCGATCGATATCCGGAGGATGAAGAGATGATCATCGTAGATTGCAGGGTACTAGGTAAACGTCCACTCTTTCGTTTGATTGACTATTTTCCGTTGATCTGCAGTGCGGAGTTCAAGATGTGGTTTGAAGATATCGGCCTTCAGGGAGTGAGGTTCGCACCTTGTGGTCGTGTGGAATAGGCGTTGGAGCAGCCTTCGGTTTGGCTTCAGAGGCTCGCTATGCTTCGGGCGGCAGCAGACGAAGACTGAAGGAGGCGGTTTCAAGGCGCACGTAGCGCTCCCAATGCCACCGCCGACAACATGTCGTCGAAGACTGTGGACTCGGTGACGACAAGTTACACCTACGATGCGATCGATCAGCTTCTGAGCGAGTCTCGGAGTGGCTACTCAGCGTCGTACACTTATGATGCGAATGGAAACCGCGCCACAAGAACGGTGAATGGACTCTTGGAAACGTACGCGAACGATGCAGGAGACAAGCTGACCTCGGTCACGTGGTCGGGGGGATCGAAGACGTTCGGGTATGACGCCGCCGGCCGGACGACCTCGATCATCACGGCTTCGGGGACAACCTCTCTGGCTTACGATTACGAGTCCAGGGTCTCCAGCATCACGTATCCCAACGCCTCGGTCGACACGTTCACCTATAACGGTCTGGATACCCGGGTCGGCAAGGGCGGAGCACAGGGAAGCTCGACGTTCAAGAGGAACGGGGTTGGGGTCACCGCTCCTGTCCTGAGCGACGGCGATGCAACCTACACCCCAGGCATCTCAGAGCGAAGAGGCAGCGCCACAACCTACTCTCACACAGGCATAAAGAACGCAGAAGTACAGACGTCAAGCTCCCAAGCCGTTTCTGCCACCAATCAGTACGACGCCTTCGGCAACCTGGCCTCAAGCACCGGCACCTGGAACGGCCCGTTTGCCTACGGCGGCCCGTTCGGCTATCAGTCCGACGCCTCCGGCCTGAAGCTCCTAGGGCATAGGTATTACGACTCCAGCACTGGGAGGTTCTTGACCAGGGATCCGGTGAAGGACGGAAGGAATTGGTATGGGTACTGTGGGAATAACCCGGTACGCCAAGCGGACCCGTCGGGCCTCTATGTCTGGGATGATCCCGACAACTGGTTCTACAACTTTATGGTTGGCCTGGGAGATGGAGTCAGCTTCGGATTGACAAAGCTCATCCGAGAGCCTATTGGCTTGAACGAATATGTTGACGAAGACAATGGCTGGCATCTGGGAGGCGAGATCGGAGGCAACGTCATCGGCCTTTATGTGGGGGGTGCAGGGTTGGCCAAGGTTTGGGATGGCGCTGTAGGCGGGGCCCTGCGCTTAGGCGGCAATGGCACTCGGGCGTCCCACCTAATAAGGATCGAGAGCGGAAATGTGCACCTGATCTCCGGGCAGAAGTGGAGCGCGATCCGGGTCTTGCACTTCCACGTGAATGCTCTTGGGCTAGAATCGCTACACCTGCCGTATCAGCTTTGGTACCATTTCGCTGTCCTCAAGACCCTCCGATGGATGGTCGACTGGACGCGCGAGGAGTAAGCAGCTGGGGCTAAAGTGACCATGCCTAAACAAGAGCGCATTCGGATTACTGAGACCCGTGGCGGCGCATTACTGATGAACGTCCTTCGGGGGACTGCACATTTCACGTCGCTTTCCACGCTATCCACGACCTCGGAAGAGGACCCCAGTGGTGCGATAACTTGGTTCGCTGATTCGTTCCTTAAGGGATATTTGATGGAGGGTCCTGGAGCCGCTGAGTTTCTCTCGTACCGGGACTTGGATGTGATCTACTTTGCTCTACTCCTCGTGCGGAAAGGAGCTTCAACAGAGGACGTTTCAATCTTCTCCGAGGCCGAAAGACTGTACGACAGAACTGTGGAAGACACACCATGGCCGGTCACTAAGCTGCTTGTGCTAGACGGACTTCCACCTGAAGTTGGTGTGCCGATACACGTTCGATACCGGTTCCTTTGCTCGGTGATTGGTGATTGCACGACGAACGGCAGAACGGACTGGCGAAGCCAGCACTTACGGGACATAATCCCAGACTGGAGCGGACTAGAGCCCATCGAATACCAAGCGCGGGAGGTCTTTCGCTCCATGAAGCCGTTCTTCTTGTTCAGATCGCACCATCGTCACCAAGGGAAAGAGCTTCTTAGGTTAAAGTCTGAAATTGAGCACCAACCCGATTGGGATAGATGTGCTTACGAGCCCGCCGCTAAAAGTGTACGCTGACTTTGGATTCCTACACATGCAACCCGCAGACAATATGTCCTCAAAGACCGTGGACTCGGTGACGACCAGCTACACCTACGATGCGATCGATCAGCTCCTGAGCGAGTCCCGGAGCGGGTATTCCGCGTCCTACACGTATGACGCGAACGGGAACAGGGCGACAAGAACGGTGAATGGACTGCTGGAGACCTATACCAACGAAGCTGGCGACAAGCTGACCTCGGTCACGTGGTCGGGGGGCTCGAAGACGTTCGGTTATGACGCTGCCGGAAGAACGACTTCAATCACCACAAGCGCCGGAACAACGAACCTGGTCTACGACTACGAGTCAAGAGTTACCGCCATCTCGTACCCTGGAGGCGGGTCAGATACCTTCACTTACAATGGCCTCGACACCCGGGTCGGCAAGGGCGGCTCTCAGGAAGCCTTCACCTTCAAGCGCGATGGTGTGGACGTGACCGATCCCGTGCTGAACGATGGCGCAGCCAACTACACGCCGGGAGTGAGTGAACGAAGGTCAGGTACGAGCAAGTTCAACGTCAGTGACTACCTGGGAACGAACTCCCGGCAACTGGATACCTCTCAGGCCACGGCGGCAACCCGGGTGCCCACGCCATCGGTTGCCTGTTTGAGGTCACTCTCGCTTTAGTGCGGCATCCTGTTGTGTGCGTTGCGCGACGTCAGGGTTGTGTTCACGGCTTGATGCGGGCGATGACGGTGCTGCCGCGGCCTTTGTCGTTGGTGATGCTTTGGATCGTCCAGAGGTCCACTCGGTTGTCGCCATCGATCATCGAACCGCTGTAATCGCCCCAAGCTCCGCCCTCGGTGGCGGCGAGCCCCTCACCCAGCGCAAGGATCGGCCCCAGCTTGCCGAGCGGATCGCCCGCCCTTCGCCAGGCGCACCGGGGCGAGATGAACATGTCCGGACCGGTTTCCTGAAAGCCCACGAGCACGTCGCCTCGACGGTTTACGGCGAGAGTGGTCTCGATGTAACTGTTCCGTGGGTGGGCGATCAGACCACTTTGCACGAACGTGCCGTCCAGCCTGACCTGGTGCCACTGGACCCCCGCGCGACTCTCGACGTTGACGGTCTGCGAAAACCAAAGGCAGCCGTTCTGGACGACCAGGTTCTTGGGGTTCCGGTCTCCCGAGGCGGTCGTCGCCGACGTGCCCTTCATGGGGGAGGCGGGGGGCCAACCGAAGTATCGAAACTTATGAGGAGCCCGCACCACCGAGGCCACCACCGGAACGCCCCTGGAATTCGCACGAACCGTGGCGATCACGATCTCCGACTGCGTCAGGTTGACGAACTGGAGATCGTCCGAAGGGTCCTGGTTGAAGACCGGGTGGCCCAGGGACCCCGCGAAGTGATAGACCGTCGCGGGACGGCCCGCCTTGAGCTCGGCCATCCGAAGGACGAACGTGCACTCCTCACCGCCTGGGAAAGAATACGCCACCCATTTGCGGCTGTAGCCGATCCCGCCGCCGTCCACGCCGTTCGGTGCAGGCACGGGGTAGG
The DNA here is from genome assembly GCA_016223145.1 of Armatimonadota bacterium. Taxonomy (NCBI): domain Bacteria; kingdom Bacillati; phylum Armatimonadota; species Armatimonadota bacterium. The sequence goes on from JACRPN010000009.1 coordinate 228,777, forward strand.
TATTCCAAGCGCCACGGGGATCGGAGGTCTCGGAAACAGAGATGTTGACCGGTTTCTTCTTCTCGGCATCCCAGGGGTTCCAGAGGTCGAAGCCAAACACGCGGTTGTGGAGGTCGAAAAATAGCTTCGGATCGATGCCGCCGTTGAACTCGCTCTGCGGGACTCCGTCCACGTAGTTTCCGGACTTGTCATAGAGAGTGATGCCAAGGTTGGTGCCGTGGACCACGAACCCGCCGCCGACGGCGATCTGGGGGTCGACCTGGCGGTTGCCGTCCGCGGCGCCGTCGAAAACCAAGTGTCCTTGGATCGTGCGCGGGTTGCCTCCCTGCACGCGCTTCTTGGCGGCTCCCCCTTTATTGAATGTGGCGTTCCGAATGGGGGTGATCACCTCGGTTCGGACGGGTTCGATATCCTGGAAGGGCACCAGGAGCATCAGCGACGCCAGTGAGGTGAGCAGCATGACGGCCCCCAGTGTACTGGGCAGTTAGGGTGTCTGGCTGGAGGCAACGCTGCCAGTCAAGGGCCGCTGTGGGTTCGCCGGCTCAGAACCCCGTCATCTTTTTGCCGCCGAGCATGAGCATGAGCGACGTTTTGGTTTGGATGCGGGGCAACGGCTGGGCTTTGTCGAGCGCCGCGCCGGGGCCGTAGCCCGCCATCTGCATCATCACGAAATCGGCATTGGCGAAGATGCCGGCCGGCACGTTGACGCTGGTCCGATCCCCAGCCATGAACAGCGTCTTCGCGACGAAATCGCGCACTTCGGCCATCTGAAGGAACCCCATGTCGCCCATCAGCGCCTCGTTGAAGACCTCCGACGAAGTCCAGATGATCATCGTGTTCTTGCCTTCCATCGCGACGATCGAGGCGTTTAGCCCGAGGGCGTTGGGGATGGCGTCCCACTTGAAGTTCATCGCCTTCTTAAGGTCGATCTTCCTATCGAGGTTGGGCGAAGACATCATGATCGGCGCCATGAACTCCACGTTCGAGGGTGCCTCGATGTCCACGTTCCCGGTGTAGCTGGTCGTGAGGCTGTATTTGCCGCTCAGCGAGGCGGCCTTGTCGATGCTCCCAGGCTGCGACTTCGTGGGCCAGTAGCCGGTGGTCCAGCCCTCCTTGTAGTAATAGGATTCGCCGGCCATGTTGGCCTCGCGCACGCGGTTCTTCATGGCCTCCTTCTGGTCGTCCGAGATTCCCGACCAGGTGATGACCTTGGGCTGGTTCTCCTTCACCGTCTCGGAGGAGCCCCAATACACCTTGATCGTGAAGCTCTCGGGGTTGGCGTCAGGGTCGAAGTCGCGGACTTTGCCGCCTGCGGCCTTGCCGTCGGGCCGATAGAGTTCGAGGTCGAGCTTGGCGCCTTGCTTGAGACCTGCAGGAGGGGCGACGGAGGCTTTGGCGTCGGCCGGAGCGATCGTGGGAGACCAGAGCCGGATGTTCAGGAGGCGAGTGGGCTGTCCAGAGAACGCCATGGCCTGGGGCGGAAGCTTGATTCCGGGCGGAAGGCCGCTCAGGTCCATCGGCGGCATGCCGGCCATGCGGCCGACCTTTGTTTCGGCAAGGATGGCGAAATAGGCCTGATCCTCGGGGAAGAGGTGCGGCAGCGCGCAGGCGGCAAGGGTTAGGATGGCGGCTGGCTTGATCATACGGGTTTCTCCTTCAGCGGGCGACTTGGGCCGTCCGGAAGCTCAAGACGATTATGGCCCGGCGGCGAGAAGCTGTTAGGCCCCGAAGTCATCAAAGCCTCCATCCATATTGCGTTCGAATCGTGGCACGATCGGGCGTAAGATACGGAAATGCGCAAGGTTCGGTATTGTGTGGCGGCAAGCCTCGACGGGTTCATCGCCGACGCCCAGGGTGGACATGATTGGATCCTCATGGACCCTTCAATCGACTTCGTGGCGTTCATGCAGCAGTTCGACACGGTGCTGATGGGTCGCGGCACCTACGAGGCGTCCAAAGGGATGTCAGGGGGAGAAATGCCTGGAATGACGGCCATCGTGTGCTCAAGGACACTCGAAGAGGCCGCAGCGCAAGGCGTTCAGGTGGTTCGGGACGGGGTGCAGGCCGTAGCCGAATTGCGCCAGAAAGCGGGCAAGGACATCTGGCTTTTTGGCGGCGGCAACCTCTTTCGGTCGCTACTGGATGCGGGGGCCGTGGACCAGATCGAGTTGAGCTTGATTCCAGTGCTTTTGGGTTCGGGCATTCCGTTGCTACCGCCCGGGAAGCGCTCACCTACATTGAGACTGAACGAGCAAAGCTCGCTGCCGAATGGGACTGTAGTGCTGACCTACTCGACAAGGTAAGAGCACGTTTGCGGCGCATCTCAAAAGTCGCTATTCCGCCCTTACAGGGCTAGATCCCAAACGGCCACCAGCTTCAGGGGCTTCGCCCTTCGCTTGGACTTTTCGGCCCGCTGGGCCTTCGGACGCGACCCTGCGGGTGCCTTCTGTTCCGAACCCTCAGTTCACGGCAGCCTTCGCCGCTTCGTGAGAAGCCGCATCAAGCTCGTAGATGCACCCTTCAAGGTCGTCCGACGGCAACTCGCGAAAGCCCAGCCGCCCCAAGAGCCGACGTGCCCGGAGATTCTCTTTCCGAGTTCCGGTTAGGAAGCCCGGCGTCGCCAAACTGTCGAAAGCGTATCTGAGAAGCGCTTGACAGCTCTCATGAGCGAGCCCCTGGCCCCAGTAGGCCGAATCGAACACGAACCCCAGATTCCGAAAACCGGGCGAGGCATCGGTTCGAACGCCAAAGTGAAGGTGCCCAATGAGCGAGCCCGTTTCCTTTAGGCACACCGCGAGAAAGTCCTCGCTGCCCTCAAAGAACTTGGCCACGGCCTGAATTCCGACGTCATCGAGCGGATAGGGGGAGTCCAGCCGCGTGACCTCCGGTTTGGACAAGTAAGCCTGAAGGGACGGCCAGTCCGTGAACCGAAATGGCCGCAGCAGAGTTCGCTCGGTCAGGAGCTCTATCGGCACATGGCCATTATGGAGCCGGGGTCAGCTGGCCGTTCGCGCCAACACAAACCGCTCCATAAGCTCCAGGGTCGTCTTGCTCACGTGATGCTCGATGCCCTCCGCCTCAACTTCAGCCGCTTCACTGTCTAGCCCCAGCGCCACCAGAAAGCCGACGACCACCCGGTGGCGACGTCTGCACTCACGCGCCAGGGCGAGGCCCGCATCGGTTAGGCGCGTGGGACGGTAGGGACTCAGGACCACAAGGCCCTCCTTTTCGAGCCTTCGCATCGCCTTGGCGACGGTTGGGTGCGCCACGCCCATGCGTGTCGCGATGTCGGTCAGCCGCGCCTCTCCTTGCTCGTCGATCAGGTCCAGAACGGCCTCGACGTAGTCCTCGGCAAGTTCCACCCGATGGTCTTCGCGGGTTTGTTTGAACCTGGCCGCATGAAGATCGTGCGCGTTCATCCGAAAAATTGTAGCATGGGCTTGACTTCCCAAATGAAGCCTGGGCTACAATTGAATATGTAGCCACAGCTACAAAGCTTTGCGTATGGCGACAGTGGTCAAAGACAAGGTCACGAAGGCTGGGCCGGAATCCGCATTCCGGTCGTTGCCCGAGGCGCACCGGACGATCGGCATTCCGGCCGGACGCGCGGGTTGGCGTCGGTGGCTGGCCTTTGCCGGCCCCGGGTTCCTCGTGAGTGTCGGCTACATGGACCCCGGGAACTGGGGCACGGACCTCGCAGGCGGCTCCAAATTCGGCTATGCGCTTCTCTGGGTGATCTTCCTCTCCAATTTGATGGCGCAGTTCCTCCAGGTGCTCTGCGCGAGGATGGGGCTTGTTACCGGCAAAGACCTTGCAATGGCGTGTCGCGACTACTACAAGCGTCCAGCGGCCATCGCCATGTGGATCCTGTGCGAAATCGCGATCATCGCCTGCGATCTTGCCGAGGTGGTGGGCTCGGCGGTCGCGCTGAACCTGCTCTTTGGCATCCGGTTGGAGGTCGGTGTCGTGTTGACGGGCCTGGACGTCCTGCTCCTGCTGGGCTTCATGCGCTTTGGGTTCCGCAAGATCGAGGCGATCGTGTTCACGCTCGTCCTCACCGTATTTGGCTGTTTCGTGTACGAGATCCTCTTGGCGAGCCCCGATTGGAGCCTGATCGCGAAGGGAACCCTGGTTCCCTCGATGCCTAATATGGAAGCTCTCTTGATCTCCGTCGGCATTCTGGGTGCGACGGTGATGCCGCACAACCTCTATTTGCACTCCAGCATTGTGCAGACCCGCAAGGTCGAGGCTCAAGATGAGGGCATGAAGGAGGCTATTCGTTCGAATACCATCGACACGGTGGTCGCTCTCAGCCTGGCGTTCTTCGTCAACGCGGCAATCCTGATCCTGGCGGCCTCGGTGTTCTACGGCAAGGGCCACGCCGTCGAGGAGTTGGCCCAAGGGCACGTACTGCTGCAAACCACGCTTGGCGCGGGCTCGGCGATGGCCTTTGCCTTGGCATTGTTGGCTTCCGGCCAATCCTCGACGATCACAGGCACGCTCGCCGGGCAGATCGTGATGGAAGGCTTCATGAAGTGGCGCCTTGCCCCGTGGAAGCGCCGCCTCCTCACGCGGTCCTTGGCCATCGTGCCGGCGGTGATCATCATCCACTTGAGCGGCGGCAAGGACACGGTCAACCTGCTCATCTTCTCCCAGGTGGTGCTCTCGATGCAGCTTCCGTTCGCGATCTTCCCCCTGATCCACATCACGAGCGATCCCGAGAAGATGGGCAAGTACGTGAACCGGATCGAGGTTCGCGTGCTGGGGTACATGGTGGGCGTTCTCATTGCCGGGCTCAACGTGTTCCTGCTCTACCAGTCGATCGGCCCGCTTTGGTTGGGATTGGCCGTCGCACTGATGATCGCGTTTTCGGTGTATGTCAAGGCTTACAAGGCCCCTGCACCGGTCGAAGCCCAGGCCTGATCCCCCATTCGAACGAGACCGTACTCCCTCTGCCGCGTGTCGACGAGTCACTGCCTCGGAGGGGCCGGATACGTTCAGACTAGGACCACCGGGACCATCCAGAAACAAACCCTAACACGTCGCGTCCAACGACAAAGTTATGGGATTGACGAATCAATTTGCTCATAATGCGCCTAAGATGATCGCCAAGCTCATCGTTCCAGCCGCATTGCTCGTAACGGTTACCTTGTCTGGCTGCGGCCCCAAAAAACAGGGACCGATTGGCCCGGAGGATCCGCCCGCACCCAAAACCCGCGCACAGATCATCGAGCAGGGAACGCTCGCGGTGGCCAAGGTCATCTCGCTGGATGACAACGAGAAGCAGCTCGGGCATGGCTCGGGCACGATCATCGACAAGGCGGGCTATATCCTGACCAACTGGCACGTGGTGGGAATGACCGATGACGAAGTCCTCGATCGCACCGGGCAGGGACACTCCCCCGGCGAGATGCACAACAAGAACGGCCTAGTCCTGATCGCCATCCCGGAGGACACGAAGACGGCTCCGACTGCCAACTACGTGGGATTGGTCGTAGCGGGTGACTCCAAGAAGGACCTCGCCGTGGTCAAGATCGTCAGCCGGTATCCAACGACCGACTCACTGGAGGCCTCCTTGAAGACCGCACCTATCGAACTCGGTGATTCGGACCTGCTCAAGCGTGGCGACCCACTCTATATCCTGGGGTATCCGGGCGTTCGGCAGGACACCCCGAAATTCACTTCCAGCGAGGTCTCGGGTCCAACAGACCTCGATCGGGACGGCAAGGTGGACATCTGGGTGATCGAAGGAACGGTGAGTCCCGGCAATTCCGGTGGTATGGCCCTCGACGCCACAGGGAAGCTGGTGGGGGTTCCCACTTGGACTTATGATCCGGAAGCCGGTAGCTCGCTGGATGGCATGGTGGCCATCAACACCGCAAAGGCCCTCATTGACGAGGCCATTTCATTTGGTGGAACCAGGATTGGTCCGCCCGCGAAAGATTTGGCAAGCCGAAGGCTCCCAACGCCGAATCGAGCCCAGCTCATCGGAATGGGGACCATCGTCGAGGAGGGTACGGGAAACCCAGTGTCCGATGCCACCTTTGAGATTCTGCAGCCAGACCGGACAAGCTGGTCCCCGGTCCACGTTGAGACAGCCGAGGACATTGGGTCTCGTCCATGGGACCAAACCGAGCGGAGCATCATCGGCAGCACTCCTTCGGGGAGCCTTGTGGTCTGCGCAGCAGGTACAAGCGACCAGGCCGGGGGATTCCGTCTGAGAGTTGCGCCCGGAGCCTGGCGAATGGCGCCACTCTATCGGGGCTTGAGCTACGATTGCCGGGTAAGTGCTCGTGGCTATGCGGACTTCGTTGGAACCATTCGCATTCCTGAACAGGGCCCGCTCAACATCAGGGCCCAGCTGAAACGCAAGTAGGCTCGGTAAACGCGATGACGCCGCTTCAGTGGTTGGCCGTGACGCGTCCTGCCTCACAAAGCTGATGCCAGGCAGGATCGAACCTCTCCCGAAGACATCCGGCTCTGACGGGGATGGGGGCAGGTTTGCCCGCAAACCCCAAAGGTCCCAGCTCTCATGAGGGGTTCCCCTATACTGGACTCCATGAAGACGAACTGGTGGCAACTGACGGTCGGACTCACCCTTGGCCTCACGGCCGGCGTGACCCTTAAGGACAGCTTCGCTCAAGGCACTGCCGCACCGCAGGGCCAGAAGCCGCTGACCATTGGGGACTTTCCCGATCTTGGAAAAGGATTGATGGCGACACCCGGCTGTATGGGAATCAAGGTCTTCTCGCCGGATGGCGGCAAGCAGTTCGTGATCATGGCGTGGTTTGAGAACAAGAAGGCGGTCGAGTCCTGGTATTACGGCAAGATGCACACCGAGGCCATGGCGAAGTTCTTCCCGGGCATCTCGCCGAAGCCGCCGCTCTCCGGGTTCAAAGACGAAAAAGCGCCGATCTTGATGATCGCGTCGGTCACGCCGACGGATAAGGCGCTCCCCGGCCAGAAGCTCGCCGTCTCACAGATCGCCATCGAGGCCTACACGCCCGTTCCCGGAGGCGTGGCTTTGGGCAGCACTTTTGCACCGAGCGGGCTCAAAGTCCCAGGGCTGACCCGGATCGGCCCGTGAAGCCCTGCCCGCGAAGGTCTCCGGCCGGCGGCGAGCCAGGGACATCCGCGATAGGCGCCTGGAATGAAACGACCCCTGCTTGTCCTCGTCACGGGCAGACCCGGTTCAGGCAAGACGACGCTCGCCGCCTCCTTGGTTGAGGAGTTGCGCAGTCCGCTGGTCAGCCGCGACCGGCTGATGGAGGGCGCCTTGAGAACCCTGGGCCTCGACCTCGCGGAGGACCCGAAGCTGGCTCAGAGTATTTGTGACGCGTTCTTCGCAGAAATCGAGCTGCTCACTCGAAACCAGATCAGCGCGGTGGCGGAAGCCGCATTCCAGCACAAGGTTTGGGCGCCGAAGCTGGAGCCGATCCTCGGTCTCGCAGACCTGAGGGTGGTGATCTGCGAGCTTTCACCTGAAGCGGCTAGGGTGCGTTGCCAGGAACGCCTGCGGCAAGACCCGCTTTGGGTCCGCTACCATCCGTCCGCCGACGCGTTGGACCGACTGATCGCCACGTACGATCCACCGAAGTTGGACGCGCCGACGCTTCACATCGACACTTCGCGGAGTGTGGGCGCCCTCGTGCAGGATGTCGTGCACTTCCTTACCGGAACGGCCGTGCCTCCTCACCTCCAATAGGACCAAGGCGCGATGGCCCAAGTGCTTTGCTGTATGATGGCGGGATGAAAGTCGAGAACAAGCCGGATTACGCCATCGACGACGCGAGCTGCAAGGCGCAGACGGGCAAGACCCTCGGGCAGTGGTTTGCTGAACTCGACTCCATGGACGGCTTGGCGAAGGGCCGGCGCGAAGCGATCAACCACATGTTTGCCCAGACCAAAGACCCGTGGTGGCCCACCACGATCTACGTGGAGTATGAAAAGCACCATGGCGTGGTCAAAAAGGACGGGCTGCAAGAGGGCTATACGATCTGCTGCACGAAGTCGATCAATGCGCCGGTAGCCAAGGTTTACGGCGTTTGGACGGCCCCGGGCCAGTTTGGGCAGATGTTTGGCGACAACGGCAAGCAAGACTTGAAAGAAGGCGGATCGATCAGGTGTGACGCGGGGTGCAAAGGGACTTTCACCCGAATACGCCCGGAAAAGGACCTGCGCTTTACCTGGGAGCACCCCGGCTGCACCGCGCCCATCACCGTTGACGTTCAGTTCCAGGACAACAAGGGCAAAACGCTGATGAACGTGATGTCGTCGCGGATTCAAACTCGGAGCGAGGCGGATGGCCTCCGAAACGCCTGGGGAGAGGCGCTGATCAGGCTCAAGGCCATGGCCGAATCTTAGGTTGGGTGGCGGCTCATCGGCGTAACCTACTCATCATCGGCTACCGGGCAGCTCAGGCTCTTGTCAAACATCCCCGACCGGTCGAAACAGCATGGTCGGCGGTTGCCCTTCGACATTTTGTCCATGGCGACTGCGATCCGCTTCACGCGCGTCTCGGCCTTCTTGCCGGAGACGATCCAGTGGATCCAGTCCCTTCTGGCAAGAGCGGTGATGGCCTGCCAGGTCTCGCGCGCCTTCGGGATGGCCTCATCGAGCGCGGCCTGAAAGTCATCGGGAACCTCGGGCTCGGGCTCGATTTTTGCGGGGGCTATCTCAAAAGTGAGGGTGTCGCCGACCTTGGCTCCGAGCGCTTCCTGGAGCTTTGGCTTAACCCGCAGCCAATGTCCGCCCAAGCCGTCAGGTTCGAGGGTTGCGGCGAAGGGCCTCCCGTTGGCGGTCCCTTCGACCGAAACCATGCCCCGCGCCGGGAGCGGGTCGCTGGCTTCTTGCGGCAGCTTCAAGAAGGCCCAAGGCGCGCCTTTGTCCGCGCCTCCTGGATTGCGAAGGGTGGCTTGGAACTGGATGGTCTGGGTGGTTTCATCCATTGGTTAGGAGACACATTCTAGGCCGGAATCAGCACACACCAGCGAAATCCGGGATTGACAGCCTCAGCGCCTTCACGAACGCCGGGGCCTAATCCGCCATCGCGACGTTCTTGGCGAGGGTCTTGAATCGCTCGCCGTCCGATTGGACGACGGTGACTGTGACAGCACCCGTCTTGCTCGTGTGCATGTCGCGCACGATGCCGGATTTCCCTTTGTGCGTGCCGGCGATGACTTGGCACTTCGCGCCGTCTTGTATCGGTTTCGAATGGGGTTGCATGATTCGGTGGATTAAGTGTAGTCGAATCCGGCGTCGAGGCGAACGATTGCGTCGCCCTTAGGCGGCGATGATAGAATCTTCCAACGAGGACCCTCTTGGCCCTCGCCGCGATGCTGGCCAAGCAGACGGCCACAATGCTGTCCAGCCATGCCGGGCCGGTGAACTGTTTCGCAGTTTCTCCAGACGGCAAGTCCCTTGCGAGCGGGAGTCTGGATATGACGGTTCGCCTGTGGTCGGCGCCGTAGGATCCCCCGGCGCGTATTCTCAGCGCTGGAGAGGGTCATCCGGGCGAGCTATACTGATTCGCCAATCCGCGAATCGCGGCAGTAGGCGAGCTAGGCGAGGGGACGATGCCACTTTATCTGACCAGATTCAGCTATACGCCGGAGACTTGGGCCAGGCTGATAAGCAGCCCGGAGGACCGACGAAAAGCAGCTCAAGAGTACATAGAGTCTGTCGGCGGCAAGCTCCACGGTTTCTGGTACGCCTTCGGCTCGCACGACGGCTACAACCTCTGGGAGGCGCCCGACAACGTTTCGATGGCCGCGGTCGCCCTGGCGATAGGCAGCGGCGGCGCACTCAGCTCTTGCGAAACGACCGTGCTTCTCACGGTCGAAGAAACGATGGATGCGCTGCGGAAAGCGGAGGGTGTACGATACCGTCCGCCCGGCGTATAGCGGCGATCATTGTGCTTTCCTGGCCCGTCGATCGGTTCTGTGTCCCGCTAAGCTGCCTCAAGAGACCGCCGACCGGTCAGTTCTTCAAGATAAGGTCACGACGCCCTTGGAGCACTCCGTTCGAATCCTGAGAGAGTGCCACGCCGCCGTAGGGTTCGAGGTTGTTTGCGCGGACGCTTCGCCAATACCGGTCCGTCAGCAGCGGATCGCCGGCAAAGACGAAGTCAGCGAAATAGAACCCTGTGCGCGATCCTGGCAGGAGCCCATACACATGGATGTGAGCCGGATCGGTTCTTCCTGGATATGGGGCCGGGCGGGTTGTCTTGAGCACGTAATTGCCGCCAGAATCGGTCTTCAACCAGCCTCGCAGCGCGCCATGCCAATACCGAAAGTCGCTCGAGCGAGCGGCATCCGGGCGCGGATAGATGCCCCGCGCGTCGGTGTGGTGGAAATAGAGGATCACCCCCGCTACAGGCGTCCGCCCCTCTGCCCTCAGGACCTTCCCGCGCAGCTCCAGCTTCTGTCCTGGATGGGCCGGCGCTGGAATCGTCAGCTCGTGTGTAAGTCCCTTCGGAGCATCGAGAACGGGCAGCCAATCGGGCTCCGGGCGACCCTGGAACAAAGCCAACGCGGCGGCCAGCGGGATCATGCAGGGAGTTACGCCCGGCCCTTTTCCTAAGTTCCCAAGCGCTAATCCCATCCTTGGAGATACGAAGAGCCAATCGGCCAATCTGCCCATCTGTGAAGACAGGCGGAGGTAGTCTCAGAATCTCGGTGGCCACCGCCAAACGTTCCGATTGGACAACCAAGCCGATGCCGCGACTTCGGTCAAAGATCGCGTGCGACCGCCTCTATCGCTCTGAAGATATGAGGCGGATCATGCTGGGTGTGATCCCGGAGCGGATGGAGGACAAGTGGTTCATCTTCTGGGAGCGGAACACGCTCCACTTCCATCGGAGCTGGACCGGGTTCTGCTGTTTCCGCGCCAAGTTTCGGCAGCTCAAATCGGGGTGGAAGCTGGTTGAGATCGTGGCCAACCGCAACGAGGAGCAATACAGAGGCATAGATGAGGAAGACCTCATCAAGGTGCCCTTCCTGATTGACCTGCTGCTGCTGCACAAGCAGTTCATCTGGCCCGACGATGCGCCACCCCAAGCGGCGGTAGAGCTTTGGCACGACGTTGGCAGGGCCTTCATCGGGGGGCATCCTGGTGGCCAGCAAGAAGAGGCAATCGAATAGCCCCCTTTGCGGCTGCATCATAATGCACAAGCGCTCCGATCGTCCAAATTGCGGGCTCGACCTGCCGCATGTGGCAAGACACCTGGCTAGCCGATCGAGAGGTACGGGAGACGCGGGTTCGAATCCCACAAGGGGCGCAGACCGTTTCTTGGCGCAGACGCCCGGCCCCACTCCGCGCCGCCATCGGGCTCTGGGCCCGCGAGCGCTCTCGCGGACGGTAATCTGGCTTTCGTGTACCCGATGCCAGAGTTCAAGGAGACGGATCGCCAGGCCATTCTCGCCTTCATCCGCAAGTATCCCCTCGCCTTGGTTGCCGGAGCCGGCGCAGACGGGCGGATCGCCGCCACCCACATTCCCTTGCTGATCCATCAGGCGGAGCCCGAGTTGGTCCTGAGAGGCCACATCATGCGAAAAACCGACCACTGGCACGCCCTGAAGGAGAACCCGGAGGTCATCGCCGTCTTCACCGGGCCGGACGCTCCGGTGATGGAAAGCTGGCAATCCGGTGGGGCCTTTGGCGGCACATGGAACTACATGGCTGTGCATGCCCGTGGCACCGTGGCGTTCTTGCCGGAGTCGGACCTGCTGAAGCTGCTCCAGCAACTCAAGGACCAATTCGAGGAGAGCCCGGACCACAAATTCGAGAACCTCCCCGAGGAGTACATCTCTCGGCTCGTGCCCGCCATCGAGTGCCTGGAGTTTCGGGTTGCTGCACTCGATGCGGTCTTCAAGCTCAGCCAGAACCGTGGCGCAGTGAACTTCGACAGCACCGTCCGGCAACTGAAGGCGATTGGCGGGGAATCAGCCCTGGTCGCCGAGGAGATGCAGAGTCGCAGGGGGGGATATTTCCCAAGAGAAAAGTAGCGGCGAGGGTTGGCGTGATTTGTGGCCAAGCGCCCTCAATGGCAATTAGCAGAAGACTATTCGACCAGTTTGAACCCGAACGTAGACATAACCGCCTTGGTTTTGGGTGAGCTCATCGACATTAATCCACTGCGGAAGATGCTCCGTTTGAGGTCAAAGTTGGATTCCCAATGCAAAGCGATCTGCCCGCCCTGCGCGGACATCAGACCGTCGACGACGATCACGGCGGCCGCCCCATCCTCCGAGAGCTTCTCAAACTTACCGGTTAGCTCGGACGACCCAGCCCCTGGAATGCCTGTGACCTTGAAGGTCCCGCCGACGGCGATCGGCTGCTCCGGTAGCGCCATTGGCACCAGGAACATCGCCCCTTGGCCGCCTGGATCCGGCTGGACCATCCGGCCCTTGTCGGTGAAGATGCATGAGCCTGCCGCGATCGGCTGCATGGTGCCCTTGGCGGCGGCCATCTCGACCTGCGGCCACGAGACGGTGATCTTGGCACCGTCCTTCTTGGCGACGGTGAGCGGCATCCTCCCCTTGGCGTCCAGGCCCATCATAGGGCTCTTAGCTGAGATTTCATAAACCAGCTTGTCGCCGGGCTTGAAATTGAGTGTCATCGTCATCTGCGACGAGAACGGGCTCAAGACAGCGATCATCGCGAGCGAAGTCAGCATGTCATTGTCTACCTGGATCGAACAATTTGCGTTGCAATCTATGACGGCCCGCCTAATTCCCCCTTCAATCCCGGAGGAGATTGTTGAGGCACCCTTTCGGGACCGAGGTCAATCACACAGTCCGCTGTCCACTTTTGGGAGTGCGCGAGCTTGCTCGCGCCTTGCCCGGTGAACCTCGGAAAAGCGCGAGCAAGCTCGCGCACTCCCAAAGGAACGATCGCCGTGGTGCTCTGGTCCACCCAACCATTGGGATTGCGCGCTAAGAAGTCTGCTCACAACTCCAAGGACAGGCCGACTGTGGGAACGTTGTTTCTACCGTGCAGCCGGCCGTCGGCGAGGAACCTGGGTCGAGCGCTTGACAAGCTCAGCAAGCAGGATTGCCCGTTGGCCGGAGGCCGTCGGCACCGTTGGGACGGGTTTCGGCACATAGAGATTTACATTCAGTCCCGGCCCTCTTCCTTCGCCTGTCGTCACCGGCGCGACCCATCGGCCCTTTTCGAGGCTCAGCGCAATCTTCCCGCGTCCGCTGTGCCCGAGGAGGAAGAGCTGAACGCCTTCCTGCTTGCAGGCAGCTTGGGCTGCTCCAAGGTCCTGGCCCTCCATCGTTCGCCCTTTGGGCGGTCTCAGAGAATCCAGATAGAGGAGCACCGGTTCGCCCGGTTTGGCGGAACTGATGTCGCAGGTCCACGTGGGCTCGGCGACGAATGCGATAGGGCCCTCGACGCGACCCTTATGGACCGACCCGACCCGCACGAAGGCAATCTTGACGCCGCTTCTGAGCTCCACTCGCTTGACTTCGCCGACGAGGATGAGGTCGCTGTAGCGGGCGAGCTCTTGGAGGCTGATGGTCGCGACCTTTGCCTGGGCAACGGCGCAAAGAAGCAACATACCGATCGCCCAGCCCGCGCGCCTGGCATTGCCCGTAGCCATGCCGCCATTATGGCCCGAAGCTTTTTGGACCCGGCGCCTTCTCGCCAGCCCCGCCATACTTTGAAACAGCCGTGAAACCCGCAGTCAGAATTGTCTTTGGCTCGACCTTGCTTGCCTGCGCGCTCGGGGTCGCCATGGACCTCGTCACCGCGAACGTGGCGGTGGAGTATTTCACGGTGCACCACCCCAAAGTGGTTGAAAGCCAATCGCCCTGGGTCATGGCGATGGTCTGGGGGATCGGCGCGAGCTGGTGGGCCGGGCTGATCGGCGGTGTCATTCTTGCCGTCGTAAACTCGCGCCTCCGCCACCCGCTCGACTCCAGACGCGTCTTGCGGATGGTGGCGATCTCTTGCGGGGTGCTCTGGGTCCTAATGATGCTGGTCCTGGTTGGGGTTTACGGCATTGGGGGTTTGGTGCCCGAGGCTCAGCGAAGGCCGACTTTTGAGAGCGACCGGCGGCTGATGGCGGTTGCGCTCGCTCACCTGACAGAGTACGTGCTTGCGGCCTGCGCGACGCTTGTTGTGGCCATCCGGATGCTTGTGGTGAGCCGCCGAACCGCAACGCCGTGATCCCCTATTGGGCGCATGTGCCAAAGAAGCACTGAGACCGGCCATACTGCGCCAGAATCAAACCACCGATGAAGAGAGCCAACCGAAACCGGCTCCAGAAGGGTGCTCTGCTCTTTGCCGTGGGCATCCTCGCCTCGCTCGGCTTCATGCGGTTCTTTCGCGGACAGCCCGAACTCGAGGGCGGCGACTTCCTTACTGCCGCTCTCGTTGGCTTGCTCTTGGCGTGCACGCAGTTGGCCATCGAGGGCATGGTCCTGCCCCGTACGCGTCAGATGCGCCTCGTCCCTGCGGTGCTCATCCGGGCGACGGCATACACCGTGGGGGCGGTGGGATCGGTGCTCTTCGGGATCTCCCTGGCGAACTTCCTATATGGTGGCGTGGAAAGGGTGGGCTCGGACGTGTTCTTTCGGTCGGGATGGGAGAGCGTTCAGCAAGAGTGGCAAGAGAACCTGCCTACCGGGCTGTTTCTGAACGCGTCCGTCTATGCCCTCCTCATCGTGCTCGTGCTGGTGTTCCTCGGCAGCGTCGCGCAGAAGCTCGGGCCGGGCGTGCTGTGGAACTGGCTCATCGGCCGCTACCACGAGCCGCGCGAGGAGCGATGCGTGTTCCTGTTCCTCGATCTTCGAGGCTCCACCGCACTCGCCGAGCGGCTCGGCGACCGCCGGTTCAGCGCGCTGATCCGCGATGCCTTTTTCGACATCACCCCCGCGCTGCTCGAACACGGGGCGCGCGTCTCGCACTTCATCGGAGACGAGGTGGTGCTGTATTGGACCCTCCGAAAGGGCGTTCAGCCCGGTCCCGAGTTTGCCCGGTGCTTCTTCGCAATTCAAGACCTCTTGGCAGGGCTTTCACCGAGATATTTGCAGCGCTACGGGGTCGTTCCTGAGTTCAAAGCGGGAGCGCACTGGGGAACGGTGATCGCGACCGACGTGGGGCAAATCAAGAGCGAGATCGTGTTCCACGGGGACGTTTTGAACGTCGCCTCGCGGCTGGAGCGGCTTTGCGGCGAGGAGGGCGCAGCGTTGCTCGTCTCGGGCGAACTTGCCCCTGCCCTGGCCGGGGAGGAAGGCTTGGTTGTGGATGACCTGGGGGAGCGGAAACTCAAGGGCAAGGAGCAGGCGATGAAGGTGGCCTCGATCCGGCGGGCGTTTGAACCCGTCCCATAGCGAAATGGGGCGTCTGTGTCCACCTCGCCCCATGGGGGAGAGGTCGGTGAGCTTCGGCGAACCGGCTGAGGGGTTCTCCGGGCCGAGGTCGATCAGTCAGTCCGCCGTCTTGATCACGTCCAAGCGACCTTTGCGTACGCCGCCATGGCACACCGTGCGGACTTCGACCGTATGGATGGCGACTTCTGGAGCGCGATCCCCTTAGCGCTCGCGGAGCTGAATCGTCGCGGCGGCGGTCCAGCCCTGGCTAGTCTTGAGAGGCGTGACGATAATGGCGGAATGCCTGCCTCGTTCCCGCGCAACTGGGGTCAGCCGGGGGTCATCGGAAAACCAGATCTCATCCCCGCCGGCCGCAACCGGAGCAACGCGAAAATGGACGTGCTGGGGAAGCTCCCCTCGGGGGTATCCCGCGGGCCGAATCGTATGCAGCGTCGCCGAACCGTCAGGACCCGTCTTCACATAGGCAAAGAGCCGAGCATATTTGTCGTCGCCGCTGTTCGCTTGAATGTGGACGCCGTTCTTTCCATAGGCGCCGCGAGCATCCGTGTGATAGGCGTAGATCGTTTGTCCCGCTTTGCCGAGCTTGAAGGTGAGCGACAGCCGCTCTCCCGGTTCTTGAGGCGTTACCATCGTTACTTCGCCGCTCGGAGCGTTCAGGCGGATCAGGTCTCGAAATCGCGGAAAGGGACGGACTTCGTCATAGTAAGAGTCCGAAAGGACGGAGGAGACGCCGGTTCCCGCGGCCATCGCCTTCGCGGCGCGATCGATCAAGGCGCGTTCCTGCGCGCTCTCCTCTCCGGGCGGGGGCTGCCACTTCGGAAGGTCGGACTGGAGAACCAACGCCACTATCAGGCTTGCGGTCAGCATGAAGAGAGGTACGGGCAGGGCATGATTTGGGGTTCCGCGCGTCCTCGAAGTGCAGCCGAGACTCTCGATCGCCGAGGGCCGTGGTGCCCCGGTCCACCAAGCGGCGCAGGGCCGCACCTGCCTCCCTTCGGGGGCAGCCTTCGGAGAGGCCGGCCCTCGCGCACTACTTCTTCGCGACCAGTTTTCCTGCGCCGCCGCAGTGCTTCGTCTTGTCACCGATTCGAGCGGCCGGCTTGCCGTCGATGAGCACCTGGCTGTCGCCCTCTTCGATCCTAAACGTGTTCGGGCCGCAGCACGCGGTATGGGTTCCCACATCGCCCACACGAGCTGCCGGCTGGCCGTTGATGCGAACGGTCGGACTTCCGCTGGTGACCGGGCCGATCACCGTATGAGGGCATGCCGGGCAGCCGTGGGCGCAGGCCGGGGCCATGGACTTTGTCCCGACCCTCGCGTAGCCGGCCGGGTCGACGGCCTCGATCGAGAAAGTCTTGGCGTATGTTTTCCCCTTATGGGTCACGCTGATCGTGATCGAGTTCTTACCCGCGCGCGAGAACGCAGGCATGGACCTCGCCCCGGTTGAGGGAGAGAAAGAGCCGCTGCCCTTCCACGATACTTTGGAACTCAGATCGAGTCCGGCGGGGCCCGTGGCCTTGGCGCCAAACGTCCAGCCGCGCGTAAACACCTTTGGGCTTCTGCCCACCGGATGCGTCAACTCAATCGTCACACCCTTGCCGTCTGCCGCCGGCTTGGAGAGTTCGTAGACATAGGTCAGAACGAACCCCGAGAGGGTCTGGACGACGCCCGTGTGGCCCTCCACCCTGAAACTCCGATAGTCCTTGCCGTTTTCGGTCCACCTGCGCACCATGCCATGCGCTCCGAACGACGTCTCGTAGGAGAGCTCAACCTGCATCGAGTGGCTCCCCGCCTCCAGCCACGGCCCCGGATCGCCCTTGCCTTGGCTTTTGGGAACGCCGGCCACGTTGAGCCCGAGGCTGATGTTCCAGGTCGTGCCCTTCAGGTTCCATGTGCCCTGGATACGCGCGCCCAACGTGAACTTCGCCTTGTCGTCCGCGACGCTGTCGGGAACGGTGATGGTCGCAGTGCCAAGGGAAGTGAACCCTGGCTGGGTGGTGGCGAGCTCGAGGGTCTTCGTGCCGCCTTGGACGACGGACGTCTGCGGCTGCTCGCCGGCAATGTGCTTGGTGACCTCGGTGCGCACAAGACGGTATCCGGATTGCGCGCAGGCATACGTGCCCACGAGTAGCGCGAGCATGGAAAGAACAACGCGACATAACATTTGCAGGGGATCATTACATATTTCTGGCTGGGAAGGCGGTGTTTGGACCCTTAGCCGAGCTCTGTTGGGTCCCGGCAAAAGGGATCGTTCAGGCGGCCCGCCGCGCGGATGGACGATCTCGAAGCGCAGCGGAGATCTCGAAGATCCCGACCATCGGGACCGACAATCGGGAAGCACGTCCAGGTTGTTGCAGCGAAGCGGGAATCCCGGCTTGTCGGGATGCTCGATGACAATCATGGTGTTGCCCTGGTCTCCCGATCATCGGGACAGGACGCCGAGTAGGTTCTTGACGTCCTCGAATTGCAGTCCGTCCGGGGGCATAGGACAACACGGGGTGGCAAACCGTACACCTCACCTTCTCACGTACTTGACCCATGAGAACTCGGGCATTTCGAATGAGGTCTTGTCGTCGGCCATTCGGTAGGTAACTGGTACGCGGCTCGTTTCTGGAGCCGATTGCCCGTTTTCGATGATAGTCGTCATCGTCAATTTGTCGCCCTTTAGCGTGTAGGTCCCGGTGGCTGTGGTTTGTGTGGGTACGCCCTGGGGCGAGGTGGTCTCAGACTTGACAGCAAATGTGCCGTCTTGTTGAAAGACAATCTCCTGTGACAGCATGCCGCCAGCTTCCTGCATTGCTTGAAGCGCGGAAGGGTCATTCACGTAGGTGCCTGAAAACTTCTCCGAGCCGCAGCCCGTTACCGCGATGAGCGTAGCAAGTGCGCAAGAAACCCAAGCTCGAGCTTTCATGATGGTTCTTTCTCAGAAGTCCTACCTATTACACCCAAGCCAGCACCCCTCAAATACCTCCCCGTCCAGCTTCCTTCGACCTCAGCCACCTCTTCCGGAGTTCCCATCGCCACGACCTTGCCGCCGCCGAGCCCCTCCGTTGTTTTTCGCTCCGGCGGAAATTGCTTCCGAGGCCCGGCTTGTCGGGAAGGGAGGGGTTGGGGAGGGAGATCCGGGGCCGAGGTCGATCACCAAGGCGGGCCCGGATGTCGTTTCATGCAAGAGAGCCGACGGGGTCGATCGCAAGTTCCTTGATCTTGCTTCCCTCAAGCTTGAATCGATAAGCGAACTCATACGGACTGCCGGGGAAGTCGCCCGAGATCACCACGCCGACTCTGTATCCGCTAGCGCTCTCTTCACAGGACCGCACTTCTGAGGTCAACTTGTACTCGTCCGCTGTGTGGCCGAGCCAGCTTCGTATTTGGTCGACGCCCGAAAACGTAAGGTCTTCTCCAATGTCGTAGACGACTGCGTCCGAAGTGAAGCAAGCGGCCGCATCGCCGGCATCGCCACCTTTGGCATCGAAGTATGTTCGGATGGTTTCAGGCAAAACAACGCTTGTCGGCATAGGTCCTCCGCTGATCCCCTTATACTACGCCAGCACCCCTCAAATACCTCCCCGTCTAACTGCCTTCGACCGCCGCCACCTCTTCCGGCGTGCCCATCGCCACGACCTTGCCGCCGCCGAGCCCCTCCGTTGTTTTTCGCTCCGGCGGAAATTGCTTCCGAGGCCCGGCTTGTCGGGAAGGGAGGGGTTGGGGAGGGAGATCCGGGGCCGAGGTCGATCACCCAGTCCGCCGTCTTGTCGTAGCGTAGCGGAGATCTCGAAGATCCCGACCATCGGGACCGACCATCGGGAAGCACGTTCAGGTTGTCGAAGCGAAGCAGAGATCCCGGTTTATCGGGATGCTCGATCACGATCATCGTGTTCCCCTGGGCAGCCAGGGGGCGCCTGTCGTTGAGGGGCGGCCGGTCCCTGATTACGGTCGGACTGCGACGCCGGCGGCAGCAATGTGGATCACCTGCCAAGCCTTCAGTTCGCCGGCCAGGACCCCGGATTGGATGCCCGGGTCGTTGTCAAGGACCGCCTGTGCCTCTTCGTCCGATCGCGCCCTAATCACAGCGAGCATGCCCGGCTCGTCTCGCCATGGGCCGTCGAACACCACGATCCGCTGCTTAGCAAGGGCTGACATGTAGCGCTCGTGATCAGACAAGCGCTGATTCCTTTCGGTTCCTTCTTGGCCCCAATTCGGCCCTGGGGAATACAGAATCGCGTGCGTGGGGATGGGCAAGCTCACCCCGGAGGCGGACGCGCCGTTCCTGCCGTTCGCCGAGGATCGAGAAGAGGCGCTCGCCGAAGCCGCGGAAGACCCCTGCTTTGAGGTCGAAGTCGACGAGCTTTGAGTCTGGGACCAGGCGAAGCCGCAAACGAGGAGCGCTGTCAGCGCCGCGACCGAAGAAAACCGACGAGAAAACATGGAACTACCTCCAGCTATTCCTTAGCTAGCGATGAGACGGGATACGCATAGGGAATTGTTCGTCCCGAGTGCCCTGTCTCCGGCTTCGGCGCGAACGCGTGGACCTAAGGGGGCAAGTCCCCCAGGCACCCAAGCCAGGGGTCACCGAAGAGCGGGCGGGAAGGGAGGATGGCCACCCGCCGGGGGGTTGATGCTCACGCGCTTGCCCTTCATGGCTTGCAGGGTTCGTTCGTTTTGGCGCTGAATCCTGTCAGGTGGTGATTCGCCCCAGACCTCGGGGACTCGGTGTGGGGCGCCACCCATCAAGGAGAAGATTCGGGTCGCCCAGAGTGAGGGCCACCCGCCGAGTTCCAGGGAAGACCCACCGAGCCCCTCCCTTGTTTTTCACTCCGGCGGAAAATGCTTCCGAGTCCCGGCTTGTCGGGAAGGGAGGGGTTGGGGAGGGAGATCCGGGGCCGAGATCGATCACCCAATCCGCCGTTTTGTCGAAGCGTAGCGAAGATCTCGAAGATCCCGACCATCGGTACCGGCCCATCGGGAATCACGTCCAGGTTGTCGAAGCGAAGCGGAGATCCCGGCTTGTCGGGATGCTCGATGACGATCATCGTGTTGCCCTGGTCTCCCGATCATCGGGACAGGACCCCGAGTAGGTTCTTTACGTCCTCGAAATGCGGGCCGGTCGTCGGGGGGTAGGGGAGGCAAGAAAACGGGCGCCGTTCAAAACGGCGCCCGTGGGAGGCCAGTCGAGAGTTGGGCTGGCTGGTTTACTTGGTGGCATTGTCGATCTGGGCCAGCTTCTGAGCGTCAGAGGTCATCGTGGAAACCGCCTTGTCGAGGTTGTCCCACGTTTCCCGCATTCGCTTAGCGAGCCGATCGACGTCCGCACCCGCCGAGGTGCGCAGAATGCTCGCGCTCTCTCGCATGCTGCTGGAGAGGGTCGCATTTAGTGCCGCTTGTTCGTACACGTCGGCGTTCGCGTCTGCCAGTTCGGCAAGGCGCTGAAGGTCAGCGTTGTACGACTTCAACTGGTCTTGGGCCGTAGAGTTGGAGCCCGCAAAGGCATCCCACAGGGCCGCCCGGTCGCCGGCAAGTTTAGCTGCCTTCAGCTTTCCTTCCTTTGCCTCGGGGCTTGTTTGGGCGCGCGCATCCTGTTCGAGTTTGGTTTGGACCTTCCTCGCATCGTCTGCGTCTCGCTCGATCTTGCCAGTCACCGACTCGATGGAGCTGATCCCTCCGCCCACGATGGCGCGGAGAGAGTCTTTGTCGTTGGCGAAGGCCCTGAACTCAGTGGCCAGTTGGTTGAGCTCGTCAACTTTCGCCTTTAGCTGGTCCGGGTTGGTCTGGGCCTCGACGAGTTCGTCGGCGAGCTGTTCGCCCCGATCCAACTTGGTAAGCACGTCTTCGATGCGAGTGACCACGGGGGCCTTCACATCGGTGACCGCTTTGGCCGTCTCGTTCGCGTACTCGACGGACGCGGCGGCCTGATGCGGCATGTTCATCAAGCCCAGGACTCCTCCCGCCAATAGGACGATGAGGACCGTCGCGAGCTTTGCGTAACCTCGATTGCTCTTGCGAGCCATAATAGTCTCCGTCGGATCGCGGGCTAGGGATTTCCGTCAAAGGGTTCCGCTGCCCGCACCGACGACTCCTTTATGACCCACTTTTCTCTTTAGTGAGAGAGAATCGCCCATTGTGGGGCTGAATACACCGTGCAGCCTGTGATCGGCGGGTGGAGACACTGCCAAAGCAGTGCTTTCCACCAAGGCGGCTTCAGGCGCGAGTAGGACCATCCCTTGCCTTCTGTTACAATGACGGCATGAAGTCACGCAGGATGCTTCCCGGGGATATCAGGACCTGCCTGGAGCTTTCGGATATTTGCGCTGTTGTGAAGGCGCGACAGATCTTCGAGCCGATGCGTCGATTCATTCTCGATCTCATGCTCGCTGACAAACTTTGGGGATGTGTCGTAGACAAAGATTCGACTAATGAGCCTATGTGCTTTGGCAGCTGCATCTTCATTTCCGATGACATCGCGTCCGAACTTCGAGCGGGAAAGCATCCTTTTCTGCTTACTGAACTTTGCCAGAGTCGGGCTTTGCAAACGCACATTCTGAGCCTCAGCGAGGTTAAGAAGGAAAGCAAGCGCAAGAATCTCAATTTCTATGGTGCGCTATTCTCTTTTGCTCGCACCCACAACCCAGCGTCCTTCATTGCTGCCATGAATCAACTGCAGCGCGGTCTGGTTGAGACGATGGCTGGGTTTGGGCTGAAGCAATACTTCAAGCAGACATACGAAGGTGGCTGGGCCTCTCGAACCTTCAAGAATTTTGCCATGCGGATGAAGTTTGGTGCTGAACTTGTCACCGCCTATGCAGGCGACACGTCGGATGAAGTTAAGACCCATCGTCCGTATCTGTTTGCTGCTACTAAGGAAGAGGCAGTAAACAAATTAGGGATGCCGATCTGCGAATTGATGTGGCCCGGCGATGCAGTCTTGGACCTTCCCCCAAGTGTTCGCATGATTCTGCGGCTGGAGATCGACGGGTGTTCGGGCAACCAAATGCAAGAAGCGCTACTAATAGGGCAAGGGACTGACGATAGCAACTGGGCCACAGCCATCAGGAAGGTCAGGAGCGACTCGCTCAAGAAGAACGCAATTGGCTTCGACGAGAATGCGTGCATTCGGGCTTGTGTTCGGAAATATGTCCAAGCGCATCCTCAGGAACTCGGCGTGTTGCCGCTCCTTGCGGAGGGCGAGAAGAATGAATGGAGACCTCAAAATAGCGTCGCTGGGGGGGCATGTGCGGCTATCAAGGGCGCAATGGGTCTGTTGTCTACGAGTGCCCAGCAATAGTCGGGGCTCATCCTCAGAAGCCGCGCCAAATGAATAGGTTCTGCTGGCCTGCCGCACGGATGCTAATTCCTACAACTCCGCCGACATCACATTGCTCGGCAACGCATCCTCTCGAATTCCTATGGCTGGGCGGTGGCGGAGACGATGTCGGACCAGATGCCGATGGGGCCGCCGGCGTCGAGGTAGCGGGCGCGGTATTGGCGGACTTCGGGCTGGCCGGCGACGACGGGGGCGCGGGAGTCCAGATACGGTTCGGAGGAGTCGAAGCCGATGGCGCCTAGGTCCGCGTCGCGCGTTCGCTTGCTCTGCATCTCATTCATCGTTCGTTTCTCCCTATGAGAGGATTCTAAGCGAACAATGCCACTTCCTGCAAGTTTCAGGCTGAAAAACTATCTTTCGCCCCTTGGAGCGGTTCGCCCGCTCCAAGGAACCGTTCATCCATTCCAGGGAGCGGTTGGTATAATCCACCCAGCCATTCAACCGCTCCACGGAGCGCGCGGCCCGCTCCAAGGAGCGAACCACAGCCGCCAAGGAGGGCACCGAGGGCGCCAAGGAGCGAACGGAGGAATCCAACATGGTAGAGAGGTTGGCGACCGACAGCCGGACGCCCTACACCGCGAACTTCGACGGAAGCGAGGCGAACCAGACCGCGCACTTTATCGGCAGATGGATGAGCACACGCAACGAGCCGGGACCCCTGAGCGAGAGGGTCAGCGCGACGGTTTCGAGGTAGGCGTGGGGAGCTTCGGGACCCCTTCAAAGGCCAAAGACCTGGGCGCATTGACGGCAGGCAGATCCTGGAGGAACTTCACGGAGCCCAGTCGTGTTTGCCAATGTTGCCCAGGGTTGCAACGGGACATGCCGTTGTGAAAGACTGCAGGAGCGGCCTTCTGAAGCCAGAATTAGGGCAGAAAGCAGATGATACAGCCAACAGTTGGAATTCCACCCAGTCAATGGCCAGCGGTGGCCTTGCTCCTCAAAACTCCGGTCTCGAGCCTGAAGACGCTTGCCGCGAAGCTTGAGAGCCTTCCTCCCAGCGGATCGCTGACCAAAGCGGTCAAAGCTGCAGGCAAGATCGCGGATCTGGACACTGCCTCCGTTGAGGCCATGATGAGTGTTCTGGCTTCGTTGGCCATGTTGCAGAGGAGGCGAGGCTGCTCCGCATCGGAAGTGCTGTCAGTGGCAGCTGAGTTCCTCTCCACTGCGAAAGGACTCAAAGAATGGAACGCTCAAGCCTGGAAAGAGCGTGTGCCCGTCTTGTCGGCGCTACTCTCGACAGGCTCGTTACTATCTTATTTCGCCAAGATTCACGACTTGTATCATGCTCACTCGCACCTATTGTTGCGGTCGCAGATTCTGACCGATGTTCGATGGGTGTTCGCCGAGAATGGGGAAAGCCTCGTCGGAGGCATTCCCACCCACACCCTCGTCCTTGAGTACATAGGCGCCGACTTTGAGTCCAAGACGATTGAGTTTACAATGGACGCCAGTGACATTGGCGCACTTCAGCGGCAGGTGGCTAGGGCGCAGCGAAAGCTGCGGACCGTCGCAGGTCATCTCAAGAATTCCAGTCTGACCGACTTCACTCCCCACTAGAAGGAACATGAGATATCTCGAACTAAAGAATCCTGGCATCATGACGCGTGGAGCATCGGACGTGATCGCAGGGAACGACCTGTCAAGCATGTTGGGCGCCTACGGATGCTATAAGGGCCCATACAATCGGCTTCTTCAGACGACACCTAGGATCGATCCCCACGCCAGGCGCGGGTTCTGGGCTAGCGAAGACTTCACCACACCGGTCACAGCGGACCCTGTGGACATAAGAGACTATCTGTGCAGCATAAGGCCGCTCATCTACGAGGACGTTGTATTTGCGAACTTAGCGGATTTCGAGTCGAACGCGAACACGGTTAGGGTCCCGCAGGAGATCGAAGAAGAGATTGAGCGTTCAAAATACATGCTTGATTTTGCCGAAAACTGGGATGCGGAAGGCAGCCCGGCCTACAAGAAGACCACTTGGGAACGGGCGGTCAAATTCCTTCGAAAGGAGGCGAGAGCGCTTTGGAAAGCTACCGGGCTAAACCTGCCGGCTCCGGAGATCAATCACGGCCCTCAGGGATCGGTGGACATCGACTGGACAGTCGGTGACCGTGCCCTATTGGTCAACATTCCTGAGGACTCAAAGAGCCCTTGCGTGTACTATGGAAGATCCAACTGTGGCGATGCCCGTGGCCGGATTTGCCTTGAGAAGAGCAACGCTTCACTTCTTCAGTGGCTTCTGCTTGACTGAGCCCGCTGCGTGGGACTTTTCCAATGGCTAACTGGAATGCTGAAGCTATCCCGAACGATGCTCGGCTATTCCTTCGCGTTCATCGAAACTGGCTACGAGAAGGGGCAGCGACATCAGGTGCGTTCAAGTATCAGACAAACCAGGATGATCCAAATGCATCACCTGGCCTATCGACAGATTGGGAGAAGTACAGTACGCCGGAAGAAACTCAGGGTAGGTTCGCTCCAGACAAACCTGCAGAGAATTATGCGGTCTACTCACTCGTTGCCGGGCTTGTACGAGAGGTGGAAAGTCAAGTAGTTAATCACACGCCAGATGAGAAGCGGAACAACCGTGCCCATACCGACGTTCAAGGAGCGATCAATGAGGCAGAGGCCAGAAAGCGGATGCGGGACATAGCTGTAACGGAGATCCCTTAGTGAAGAACCGCCGACCTTCGGCTGGGTAATTGGACTCAAGTCAGAAGACTGAATAAATCACGCCAACACCCCCCTCAAATACCTCCCCGTCCAGCTTCCTTCGACGTCCGCCACTTCTTCAGGCGTGCCCATCGCCACGACCTTGCCGCCGCCGGTGCCGCCTTCGGGGCCGAGGTCGATCACCCAGTCCATCGTTTTGATGACGTCGAGATTGTGCTCAATGACGATCATGGTGTTGCCTTGGTCTCCCGATCATCGGGACAGGACCCCGAGTTGGTCATTACTCCTTCTTTCTCCCGAAGAGAAACCAGTACCGCAGCTCCTGAATCCCGGTGACACCGAGAATCATCGGCGCACCCCAAAGCCCGCGAAGAAACCGCCCTTGGGTGAACTTGCCATCAGCCGCAAGTGCAAGTGCAAATCCAGCAATCCAGACGACCGACAGCACAAGCCCCATCTTCACCCGAGCCCACGGTCGGTATACGAAAGGTCTCTTCCTCATTGCTTCAAGTCCTTGAGAGCACCCCCTTCAAATACCTCCCCGTCCAACTGTCCCCATTGGCGGCGACTTCTTCGGGGGTTCCCATGGCGACAACCCGTCCGCCTCCAGTGCCCCCTTCTGGCCCTAAGTCAATGACCCAATCCGCAGTCTTGATGACATCGAGATTGTGTTCAATGACGATCATCGTGTTGCCCTGGTCCACCAAGCGGTGCAGGACCCCGAGCAGGTTCTTGACGTCCTCAAAGTGCAGCCCCGTCGTGGGCTCGTCGAGGATGTAGAGCGTCCTCCCGGTCGAGCGCTTCGAGAGCTCCTCCGCCAGCTTCACCCTTTGCGCCTCGCCGCCGGAGAGCGTGGTCGCCGGCTGGCCGAGTTTGATGTAGCCCAGCCCCACGTCCAGCAGCGTCGCCATCTTGCGGTGGATCTTGGGGATGGCGCTGAAGAACTCCTCCGCCTCCTCGACCGTCATCGCCAGCACGTCGGCGATGTTCTTGCCCTTATAGCGCACCTCCAGCGTCTCGCGGTTGTAGCGCCGGCCCTTGCAGACCTCGCACGGCACGTAGACGTCCGGCAGGAAGTGCATCTCGATCTTGATGATGCCGTCGCCCTTGCACGCCTCGCACCGCCCGCCCTTGACGTTGAAGCTGAAGCGGCCGTTCTTGTAGCCGCGGATCTTGGCGTCGGGGGTCATGGCAAACAGCTCGCGGACCATGTCGAAGGTGCCGGTGTAGGTGGCGGGGTTGCTGCGGGGGGTGCGCCCGATGGGGGATTGGTCGATGTCGATGACCTTGTCGATGCCCTCGTGGCCCTCGATGGCGTCGTGCGCGGCCCAGGTGGTGCGGGTGCCGTAGACCTCGTACATGAGGCGGGGGAAGAGGGTGTCCTGGACGAGGGTGGACTTGCCGGAGCCGGAGACGCCGGTGACGCAGGTGAAGAGGCCGCGCGGGATGGCGACGTCGATGGCGCGGAGGTTGTTGCCTGAGGCGCCGCGCAGGACGATCCAGCCGTTGTTGCTCAACGGGGCGCCTCCAACTTGGGAGGTGAGGTGCCCAGGCGAGACGCCTGTGCTACATCGTTCCAGCCGTTGGCGCTCAACGGGGCGCCTCCAACTTGGGAGGTGAGCTGCACAGGCGAGACGCCTGGGCTACATCGTTCCAGCCGTTGTTGCTCAACGGGGCGCCTCCCAGTGGAGTGGTGGGCCACCCAGGCAAGATGCCTGGGCTACGTCGTTCCAGCCGTTGTTGCTCATCGATTGAAAGCACCCCGATGATCGGGGCGCACTCCCAAAGACATGTGGACAGAAGTATAGCTGATCGACAAGCGGCACGGATGTCCAAAATCGCGACGGCCCGGTGTCAAGACTTGGCTTTGTCGTCTAGTCGAACCGAGAGGATCCTCACAGGTAGCGAACTGCCCTGGGCGGGGGCGTAGATGTGCTCTTCGGCGCTCCAGAAAGTCACCGATTCGCCTTCCCCGAGCTTCACCGGACGCCCGCCGACGGTGATGATCGCGTCGCCTTTCAGGACATAGGCGAACTCCTCGCCGGCGTGGCTTCGCACATCGCTTGGCGCGTAGAGTTCGACGACGGTAGGTAGGAGTTTTCCGGCGTCTAGGCGGCTCTTGAGTATGAGCAAGGGAACGCGTGCGCCTCTTCGGACCAGCTCGCGTCGCTCCTTCTCGGTAAGCGGACGATCAAGGCCGGCAAGCACGCCCGAACCGAAGTCCGAAAGCTCGTACCAGCGGTCGTCTTCGGCTCGGTGCACTGCGAATGTCTCGCTTTCCTTCTTCGAGGGCTTGGCAAGCGAAGCCACATGGATGCCCAGCGCCTCACAGAGCTTGAGAACGGTCATCGAGTTCGGCGTTCCGCCCTGCTCGATCCGAACGATCGAGTTCTTGCTGACGAGGGCCAAAGCGGCGAGGTCACGGATCGAGAGGCCTATGCTTCGCCTCGCGCGCCGAAGCCGTGCGCCAATCACGACGGGACTGGCGCTCGCAAGCAGTTCTCGCATCGCCTTCTGTTGATCGATGATCGGCTTTGCCTTAACGTCCTTCTGACTCACTTTCGCAGTATCCTACCCTTTGGGAACAAAGCCAGTCCACGTATTGGTATTGTATTATCGATGGTACAGTATCTATTCCTTGCAAGCGTTTGCCTGGGCTCTCTATCGGGCTCGCAAGAACGGGCACCGAACAACCCCTTCGAGCTGGGGAAGGCCGAGCGGCTTGCCGGCAACCCGCTGAAGCATTACACCGAGTTGCTCGAGAGGGAGTCTGAGATCCGCAAGATGGATGCTTCTCTCTACGACCAGCTTGTGGCCACCGCGCTGGCGACGATGGGAGATGTCCGCGGCGCTACGGAGGCATGGGGCCGAACCAAGCAACCCTTCAAGGCCAAAGGGCCCATTCTGGAATCTCATTTGATGGGGATGAAGCCGATCGATGCGGTCGTGGAGATCGTTCGGAAAGCCGAACATCATCAAGTCGTGATGCTGGGTGAGGAGCATGTCAAGCCCCAGAGCAGATGTTTGATGATCCCTTTGCTGAGGGCGCTGAGGAAGAAGGGGTTCACGTACTTCGCCGCCGAGACGTTCAACCTGGACCTTTCCGAGACAATCAGGTGTGGCTATCCGCTCCTCGACACGGGTACCTACACCCAGGATCCTGTCTTCGCCCAAGGTGTGCGCGAAGCGATGGCGCTCGGCTACAAGCTCGTGCCCTATGAAGCAACCGAACAAGCGCCAAGGAAGGAAGACCCGACTCTACAGTATTACCAGAACTTCCGGGAGCGCACCGAAGCTCAGAATCTGAAGGAGCGGATTCTCGATAAGGATCCCAAAGCGAAGATCATCGTCTGGGCCGGCAGGGCACACGTTTATGAAAGCACGGCGAAGGTGGCGGACGACGAGTGGACGCCGATGGCGTACTGCTTTAGGCAGATCACAGGAATCGATCCTCTCTCGGTATACCTCGCGAACATGCTCGAAGAGAGCTCGCCCGCTCTCGAATGGCCCGCTTACCGCTACGCCACGTCGATGGGCCTCGTTAAGACGCCGACCGTTTTCGTGGATCGAGCGGGTAACCCATACGGTGACGATTTCGACGTCATGGTGTTTTTTCCCAAGGTCACCTACATCCGCGGAAGGGCAGATTGGCTCTCGCGCACTTTAGGAAGAGTCCCTGTCGAGATACCGGAGAGCATCTTGGCGAGAGAGGGTATGCAACTTGTTCAGGCGTTCGTGTCAGGCGAGCCTCTGACCGCGGTGCCCATTGACCAAATCTTAATCCTGCCAGGTGATCCAGTGCCAGTCCTTATGCTGCCAAAAGGTGGTTCGTTCGACGTGCGCAGCATCAATCCTGCCGGCGACGTGCAGGGAGTCGCGAAGCTGAAATCGTAGCGCGATCCGTTTGCCGCGCTTTTCAGCAGTCGAAGCGGCTCGTGGAGCGAACAGATCCCTGGAAACCTGACTTGGGTGCCGGCCGTGTCATCCGGTTCCTAAGGACCAGGCTCAATGGTGACGCAGGTGAAGAGGCCCCGCGGGATGTCGACGTCGATGGCGCGGAGGTTGTTGCCTGAGGCGCCGCGGAGAATGAGCCGGGCGTTGGCTCTCATCCGCAATCCTCCCAAATGGGCGGTGAGCTGCACAGGCGAGACGCCTGTGCTACATCGTTCCAGCCGTTGTTGCTCATCGATTGAAAGCACCCCGATGATCGGGGCGCACTCCCAAAGACATGTGGACAGGAGTATCGCAGATTGAGTTTGTCAGCTTGCCATACCAAGCATTTGAATCCGCCCATCCGGGCGGATGGCCCGCACCCGCGGGCCGGAGTTGGAGTTTCTCTCCGTCTTCGATTCCAGCAGGAAGACCGTTTCGCCGAAAACCGCCACACCCGTCGCCGCCCAGCCGTTTTCGGAACGGGCCAGCACCGTCTGCTTGCCGCTCGGATCGATGAGCAGCACCTGGCCGTTCGAGGGCAAAGCCACCACGATCCGGCGCTTGGAATCCACGGCGATCCCCCAGGCCATAGGGCCGCCGCTGCTGTCCGCGTAGAGGCGGCTGGTTACCGAGCCCTGGAGCTTGGTGACAAGCCGAATCACGCCGTCCTGCCCAACCCGCCGAACATAGGGGCCATCCACCAGATACAGGTCATCCTCCGGCCCCCAGGCGAATGCCTGCACGGCCCCCAGCGGGGGACTCCCTTCGGCAACCCTTCCGGAGCCCCGAAACGGCCGGTCGGTCCCCCTTGCTCGCGCAAAGATCTTCTGTCCCGACCTGCGGATGATCTCGCCCGATCTTCCCACGGTGAACACTCCGAACGTCCCCTCAGGGCCATGGTCGATCTCTACCGGGTGGGCGCCCTGTGGGTCCAGGACATAGACCGTGTCGTCCCACTGCGCCGCGGGCTTGCTCAAGGTCTCGGCATAAAGCCTGCCGTAGAGACCCTTCGTCACCCAGTGGCAATGGAAGCGAAGGTTCCCGGTCAGCTTCTTGGGGGCCTTGCCCAGCTCGAAGCGCCAGAGGCCGTTGTGAATGGCGTCGCCGGTGAGGACGACGTTCGCGGAGAGGGCGACGATACCGTTTCCCGGGTGCGCCGATGCCAGCGAGGCCAGAGCGATCAGGATCGCCACGAGGCGGCCCTTCATCCTGTGAGCGCTTCGATTCATTTGCAGTGGAATACCGTCCAAACTGGGCCAGTGTTCCCGCATTCTGCTAAGAACGTGTAGTATTTGACTTGAAATCTGGTAAACGTGGAGTATGACGGGTGAGCAACACTTGGCCTCGATAGGGACATTTGGCGACGTCAGGTTCTGGGCCCTTGCGGTTCCGGCAGCGCTCTTGTGCCTTCTGAGCGCGGTCCTTCAGCGTTCGCCGAAGTCCGAGAAGAAAGAAGTGCTGATGGTCCTCTATGTGTTAAGCCTTATTTTCGGGATCGGACTTGTGATCGGGGCCTTTTTCTCGCTTGGAGTTGCCGGAGGCATCGGTGCGGCGGTGCTGTCCTTCTTCGTTTATGGGCTCGGCATGGGCTGGGCGCGATAGCTGGAGCGAAGAGAAGCGAAGACACCCAATCGGCCTTACGGGTTCGACGGCCACACTGCGCACCGATCCAGCACCAAAGCGAATTCAAGGCAATTTGAGCTTCTTCGTGGCCGCGATGCGAAAGCCTTGGGTGTCGATCCTGCCTTGTCCGTGCATAGAACCTCGCCCGGCAGGCTGCAGGAAGCGGAGGTCCCTGAGTTCTTCCTGGTAGCTTCCTCCGCGGCTCGGCCGCGCGGTGGGCGTGCCGCCCAGGAGCCACTGAAACACATTGCCGGACATGTCCAGACAGCCATAGGGGCTTGCGCCGGTGGGGTAGCTGCCGACGGGTGCTGCGCGCCGCCAACGGGTTCGCGTGTTGGGCCAAATATGCAGGCGGGTTGGGTCGGGATCGTTACCCCAGGGGTAGCGCCGGCCGTCGGTCCCTCGCGCGGCCTTTTCCCATTGGTCCTCGGTGGGGAGGTCGCCTCCAGCCCAGAGACAGAAGGCACGGGCCTCGTCCCAGGTGACACAGGACATGGGTTGGTCGTCCCGAACGCCTCGATAAGGGCGGTTGTTCTCCCAGTCAAAGACGAAACCCGTGGCCTTGCAGAACGCGCGAAACTGCGCGACGGTGACGTCGGTCTTGCCGATCCAGAACTCCTCCAAGTGGACTTTTCGCTCCGGACCAGCGTCCTCGGCGCCCGGGGTCCCGCCGGCGATGAACTCCCCGGCTGGAATGCGGATCATTTCCTTTGATGCCTTGATAGAGGCTTGGCTGACAGGCTCCCATGGGATGCCCCAGGCTTCGAGCAGATCCTTGGCGGCCTCTCGTACTGGGCGGATCTTGACCTCCACGCCCTGCCGGATTCGCGTCCAGGCCTCCTCGTAGCGGTCGCTCAGCAGGTCCTTCGCGAGCTTGACATTCTCTGAGGACTTGAAGCGCTCCAGAGCATGAACCCCCAGCACCCGCCAGGGACCTTTCCGGGAGCGTATCCAGCTCTTCGCCAAGGTTTCTAGTCGCCCATCCACGGGGACGTCCAGCATTGCGCCCATGCCGGTGTGGCCGAACGGGGGCATTGCGACGCCGATTGGCACTTCCAGTCGCGTCATAGCGTCGGGTTTGGGAAGAGGGATTGCCTTTCGAACGCGCTTGAGGATGTCGCCGGGTTTGGAGAGCGGCTCCATGGCCATGGTGAGGATCTGGACGCCTGCGTTGGGGTCTAGTTCGATCATGCCGTGGTCGGACCAGCCGTCGAGGGGTGTTAGGGCATAGGGCTCCCCAGAGACGGCCGGGTTCAGTTGGGAGAGGCTCTGGGAAGTAACGAGAAAGACCAGCAGCTGCTTCTTCGCTTCCATCCACTTCTGCGCCACCCCATACGGCGCTCCCCGAAACCGAGCGGCGAAAGCCACCTCCTGCTGAGCTTCACCCTTCAGGGCTTCATCCACTCTGAACACGACCTCGTCGCCGCCATAGGGCGATTTGAGGCTCTTGACCGAGGCGATGTGTCCCCGAACGATCAGGGTGGAACTTGCCACCGCCCACTCCAGGCTGGAAAACCAAGCGCGGCCCGGTTGAGCCGAGGCAAGCGACAGCGCACAGGCCAGCGAAGGGAGGATGGAGGTCAGCACGCTAGATTGGACGCGGCACGGGAAAGGGTGTGTCACGATGCAGCCCGCCCGCCCATAATCGGGCCATGATCCTCGGTTTGATCGCTGCATCGCTGCTCGCCCCGGTCCCCATGCAAGGCTCTCAAGCCAAGCCCGAGGAGCGCCGTACCAGCCTCACCGGCGTCATCAAAGCCCACCCTGCGTTCGAGTCCAAGATTCTGGGCAACAAGCGAGACATCTGGGTCTATTTGCCCCCTAATTACGGCCAAGAGCCGAAGCGGCGTTACCCCGTGCTCTACATGCACGATGGGCAAAACGTCTTCGACGGGATGACCTCCTATATCCCCAACATGGAGTGGCGGGCCGACGAGGCGGCTGAGGCATTGATCCGGGCCAAGGCCATCGAGCCGATCCTCATCGTGGCGGTTTCCAATGCGACGGTCGAACGCGCCAACGAGTACTTGCCGACGCGGGTCACCCGCCCCAACGGGTCGGGCGATGGCGGAAAGGCGGACCTCTATGGCAGGTTCTTGACCGACGAAGTCATGCCCTTCGTGGACAAGACCTACCGCACCAAGAAGGGCCCCCAATCGACCGGGCTTTGCGGGTCATCCTTTGGCGGTGTGGCGACGCTTCACCTGGGCCTCACGCGGCCGGAGGCGTTTGGGCGGCTGGCGGTCGTGTCGCCGAGCATCTGGTGGGACGATCAAGTGCTTCTCAAGGAGACGAAGGCACTGAAGAGGAAGCTGCCGCTCAAGATCTGGCTGGACATGGGGACTCTGGAGGGGCTGGATTCTGTGGCGAACGCGGAGCTCCTAAAAGATGCGCTGGCGGAGAAGGGATGGAAGGAAGGCAACGACCTCCTCTACTACGTGGATGTTGGCGCCAAGCACAACGAGGCTGCTTGGGCGGGCCGGATGGATGCCATTCTCCTGTTCCTCTTTGGGATTCTGTAACGCGGCCGACACCTCTCGCCGAGTAGGGCAAGGGGTCCTTCGTCGGGAGGTACAGGGCCGAATGCCCAGGTCGGTTCACGTCAAGGCTGCTTTCAGAAACGCGTTCATCGGTCCCGCCGCGCGAACGTGTTCCATCACGAACTCAGGCAGGTCGTCGCGGAGCACGGTTTCCGGCGCAAGTTCAGCCCAGTAGTAGAACTGCTTGTTGTAGAGAAGCGGCTGCCTGGCTGCGGCCTCACGAAACTCAGGCGGCAGGATCTTGTTCTTTTCGCCCACGACTTTGCCGAAGTGCTTCTTGAAAGTGGGGTCGGCGAGAAGGCGCTCGAACTCGACCATGTTGGAGGCGATGTGCTTACGGACGGCGAGGATTTGCGGCGGCTCGAGGAAATAGCACCCGCTGGCGATCGCCATACAGCCCGGGTCGAGATGAACGTACACGCCCGGCGATCCCGGTTCCGTCTTGCCGCCCCGCGAGATCGCCATGCCCGCATTGGTTTTGTAGGGGGCCTTGTCCTTGCTGAAGCGCGTGTCGCGATGGATGCGGAACACGGCCTGGGACGGGAGCATCGAGATCTCAGGGTCGACCGCGCGCATGCGCTCGATCATCTCGGAAGCAAACGCGAGCATCGGGTTCTTCAAAGATTGTTCGTAGCGCTTCTTGTTCTTTGTGAACCAGTCGCGGTTGTTGTTCAGCGCGAGCTCGCCCAGGAAGTCGATCGCGTCGGCAGTAAACCAGGCCATGAAAGCGTTATGGCATATGGGCGGCGCCTGGACAAGGCAATCGATCAGAAGAAGTGGCCCAATGGCCCGACCAAGTTACGCCGGCTGTGCGTCCACGTCCTCAAGATCAGGCTGGTTTCCGTGGACGTACCTGTAGCCCAAGATGAGCATCATCAGCCCAAGCAGCAGCAAGGCGCCCAAGCGAAAGCCGGCGCTTGAGCCCGCGTCGACAGTGAGCACCTGGACCACGCTCGTCAGCATGATCACGAAGCTCCAGAGCCGCACCTGTCGGCAGTGCTTTCGGAACCCGAGGAGCAGC
Source organism: Armatimonadota bacterium (assembly GCA_016223145.1). NCBI lineage: Bacteria > Bacillati > Armatimonadota > Armatimonadota bacterium. The sequence goes on from JACRPN010000009.1 coordinate 263,229, forward strand.
AAGAAGAGCGCGAGCAGCGACGTGCCTATCGTCAGCGACGAGACAGGGGTTTGGCCGGCCGAGGCGGCTGGAGTCAGCAGCCCGGCCAGCCTTGCGATGATCCCCCAAGCCCCCAAGATGGCCAAGCTGCGCCATTGGATGCTGACCCTCCGAACCGATAGCGCAGCAAAAGCGATACCCAGGGCGAGCGCGCCGAGAACCGCGCCAGGCGCTCCCTGAGCGCCTGGAGAGAAGGTGGCTACCAAGGCCGCCATTGCGGCCTCGGACACGGCGAAGCAGGCGGCCCAGACCTTCAGCCGGAAGGCCCCAAGAACCCACGCCGAGGTTGCCAGCGCGACAAAGACATAAACCTGTATCGAGGCCGGAAGGTACAGCGGCCCAAGCACCAGACCGATCGCCGCAGACCCGACCAGCAACGACTTGGCGGCCAGGTTGTCCCTGGGCGCAGCCTGCGAGAGGATGCCGCCCGCCGCGGCGAACACGAGAACCGGGAGCAGGCCGTCGGCGCTGGGCAGCACGCGCCAGCCGATGAAGCCCGTCAAGAAGATCGAGATTCCGGCGCCGGCGTTCCAGGGATCGAGGCTCCACTTGCTGTAGGAGTGCATCGCCGCATAGATGCAGGCAAGAGAGCCAAGGTACATCGCGAACACGACGGGCAGGCGAGGATGCGCCGAATCGATGACGGGAGCGAGGATGAGGAGGCCAAGAACCCAGCCGACGATTGAAAGCTGCAGCCACCGCCTGATGGCGCAGGCCACCGCCCCGCCGACCGTGACCACCGTGTAGGTCAGCAGCGCGGTTCCGTAGTCCTGAACTGCCAAAGGAAAGAGCATGGCCGCCAGGCCGCCCGACGCACCGATCACGAAGAACGTCCTGGAATTGCGCAGCGCCGAATAGGCGTGATTGAGGAGCGTCAGGACCGCAAAGCCGGTCGCCATGGTCGCGGCGCTCAGCTCGCCATAGGCGAAATGTCCACCCGCGGCCGTCATGTAGAGGCCGAGGGAGCCGATGGCGGCGAGGGTCTGCCCAAACCCCTCGAGCTCATTGCGTTTCCACTCGCCAAAGCCGACGAAGGCGAGGCAGAACACGGCTTCGATGGCGAGTAGCATGCCTTTGTTGAGGGCGGGGTTCTTCGAGGTCTCCACGATGGCGATGAACGCGATGGCTAGCACGATCAGCGACGCGCCAAGCCTGGGAAGGAGCTTGGCGCCGATGACGTACTCGGCGCTCGAATGATGGGCCGTCGGTTCAAAGGTGGGGGTTTCAATCTCCGATGAAACGGGGACACTCACGGACTCCAATCGATCGAGGCGCGCCTCGATGCGGGCCAAACGGCTTTCCAGTGACGAGAAGTCGGGACCGACTCGTTCCTTTCGGAATCCTGTTGCGGGATCATTGCGCCTCATTGCAGCTATCCCAGGCTCCGCTTGAGCTTAGCCAAGCGGTTCTATTGGTCCCATTCTATAGGGAGAGGTCAGGATTGCCTACCGATCTGGCCAAAACAATCTATCCATTTTTTTCCCGATTGAGTCACGTTTATCGGCCAGCCATCGCCGATCGGGCCATGGAGTCTCCGGCGTTGGGCATGGTGTTAGCGAACTCTGTATTTGGGGTTGCAAACGGCGAGCAGCCCTGCGAAGAATGCTTCGCAGGGCCACACGAGGTTTCGGGAAGTGCTCCCTACTTCTTTGCCGAACGGCGGCGCGCAAACGCGGCGACACCGAGACCGAGCGCGAGGATTGAGCCAGGCTCGGGGACAGGGCCGAATTCCATGCCATCCCACAGCATGCCGTCGCCCCCGCTGCCCGGGGTTACCTGGTAGAACTCCACGCGCAGGATGCTGCCCGTGACCCAGAGGTCGTAGTACTCGCCAATCCCGAGTCCGGTACCGAAGGCCGCGTCGCTGTCCACCAAGTTTCCGCCAGTGGTGGCATCCCATGCCGTGATCTTGTAGCCGGCCTGGCCAACGTCAATGCCACGGAGCATAACAAAGGACGTTGCGCCACTGAATGTGGCGACGATCGGGCTCGAGGGACCGGGAGTGAAGCCGGAGCTGATCGAGGCGATCCCTTGTGCGCCGGAACTGCCTGCCAGTCCAAAGTTATCCGTCCAGGCGGCGTCGCTAAACGTAACGCCACTTCCGGCATAGTAGCCGCCAACGGCGTTACCGTTCGGCTGGCCGTCGTCGAAGTTCAGAAACGTCGCCTGGGACGTGGCGCCGAGGCAAAGCAGCCCGGACAGCACGGCAAAGCGATTCGTGAGGAATCTATTCATTTTTGGTTCTCCTTAAGAAGACAAGCCCATTTGTGGTGGACCGTCTACAGCCGACAACACGAGTCGGAACTGCTTCTATCTTGACACACATGTATGGATTGCAAGGCACTTTCTGCGCCATATTTTTGCGGCAACCCGGCATCGTGGAGACTGGAGCGGGGCAACGCAACCAGATCCCGAGCGCTTTGGCACATGCGGTCACCTCCAAAGCGCGTTCCCAAACAGGATGCTCCTCCCCCCAAGGGCCAGCACTTACAGGGCAAAATGGGGTCATGGTCGGCCCAATGATCGCGCTCGCCACTTTGGCTTTTGCTCCCGTTCAGCGAGAAGCATTGCCCATCCGAGGGCTGCATTTGATGGGTCCCTCGCGAGAGGACATTCCCCGCCTTGCGGCTTTCATCCGCAGCGCCCTCCCCAAGGAGGGCGTGAACGTCCTGGTGCTTGAGTTCGACTTCAATTTCCAATTCATGAAGAGGCCCGAGATGGCGGAGTCGGGGGCGCTCTCGCTGGACCTGATCAAGCAGATTGTGGCGGCGTGCAAGGAGGCCAAGGTCCGCCTGATCCCGCAAATCAACCTCTTGGGGCACCAATCTTGGGCGGCGAACAACGGCCAGCTTCTGAAGGCGCACCCAGAGTTCGACGAAACACCGGGCAAGCACCCCAAGAACGAGGGCATCTACTGCCGGAGCTATTGCCCAAGGCACCCTGAGGTCCACAAGGTGCTCTTCGACTGCATCGATGAGCTTGCCGCCGCCTGCGAAAGCGATGCGTTCCACGTCGGGATGGACGAGGTGTTCATCTTGGGCGACAAGGATTGCGCCCGGTGCAAGGGGACCCCCACGGCCACCCTCTTTGCAGAGGAGGTCGCCCGGCTGCACGACCATCTGGCCTTAAAGAAGATCGAAATGTGGATGTGGGGCGACCGGTACCTCGACGGCGCTGCGTCTGGGCTTGGCGAATGGGAGGCTGCGACGAACGGCACTCACGGAGCGCTCGCCTCGCTGCCGAAGGACGTCGTGATCTGCGATTGGCACTATGAGAGGGCCGAGCCGAGCGCCGCGATCTTCGCAATGAACGGGAATCGCGTGGTGTCGAGCCCTTGGCGGCAAACCGAAGTGGCCCTGAGGCAGATCGACCTGCTTCGCGCTTTTCGGAAGGGCGCTAATCCTGGGCTTGCGAGCCGATTTGCCGGGGTTTTGGCGACGACCTGGAGCGGATGCGGGGCGTTCATGGATGCCTATGATGGCAAGACCGGGGCGGGCAAGGAGGCTCTTGAAGCCGTGAAGTGCTTCCAAGCGGCAATGAAGGCGGCGGGAGGAGGCTAGGCTGTCGCCAGCTTCCAACTGGCCAAGAGCATCACCGCGCACAGCACGATCCTCAGGCCTTGGGGAGCCAGCCTCTTTGATCCCAGCTCGGTGCCCAGGAGTCCACCGACGAAGGCCGCAAGCGCAAGCCACGGCAAGCTGGATGGCAGGGCTTTGAGGCTCGCGGCGTTGCCCGCGAGCCCCGCGATGGAGTTCACCAAGATGAACAGCGCCGAAATGCCAGAAGCCGAGCGCGTTCTGACCCATCCCGACAAGATTAGGATCGGGCTCAGAAAGATGCCGCCGCCGACACCGATGAGCCCGGAGACGTAGCCGATGGCCGCGCCGATGGTGACTCCGGCGAGGGGTGGAAAAGGCTTGGGATCGCGGTCCTCCGGTCTGGGCAGGAGCAGTGCGATGGCTGCCAGGATCAGGAACCCCGCAAGAAGGCGCTTGTAGAGCTGGTCGGGGGTCGCATGGCTTCCGCCGAGAAACGCAAAGGGGATCGAGCCCACCGCGCAGGGCCAGAAAACCCTCCATTCGAACTGACCGGCGCGAAGGTACCGTATTGAGCCGAGCCCGGCGACCAGAATATTGAGCGCGAGCGCGGTCGGCTTCATCTCGGCCGGGGCCATACCCGCGAGCGCCATCGCGGCCAGATAGCCCGACGCCCCGCCGTGGCCAACGGTCGAATAGAGCACCGCAACGATCAGCGCCAGGATGCAGAGCACGTAGAGCGGCAAGGCTAGGCTCCCTCCGGCCGCCGCAGCAGCGCCAGCAGGAACGGCGCGCCCAGGATCGCGGTCACAACCCCGACCTGAATCTCAGCTCCACCGAGCGCGCGCTGGGCCACGACGTCGCTGGTGAGGAGGAGCAGCGAACCGATCAGCGCAGAGCCCATCAGGGACTGCCGCCAGTCCACTCCGACCAGCCTCCTGGCGATATGCGGCGCAACGAGCCCCAAGAAGCCGATGATGCCCATCGCGCCCACCGTGACGGAAACCATCGCCGCACCGACGAGGAGAATTGTCGGCTGCAGGCGCTTGACGTCTACGCCGAGGCGCTTGGCGGTGTCCTCGCCCATTGCGAGCGCATTCATGCGTTTAGTCTGCGCCATGAGCAGCGGGATCCCGATCAGGGTTGCCGCCGCCATGAGGGCCAGGCGGTCCCAATACATCGGGGTCGCGCTTCCCAGCAGCCAGCGCAGGAACTGATTTGCGTCGAGCCCCATGGCGGTGACGATCAGGTAGAGCAGGGCGCTCAGCATCGAGCCGACGACAACTCCCGCCAACAGAAGCCGCGAGACGTCGAGCACGCCGCGGGTGCGGCCGAGCGCCATCACGAGCGACAGGGCGGCGAAACCTCCGGCGAAGGCGAACCCCATCAGCCCGAGGCTCCCGCCAAGGCCCGCGACACCCAGTGCCATCGATAGAGCACCGCCAACCGCTGCGCCTGAGGAGACCCCGACGATATAGGGATCTGCAAGTGGGTTGCGAAACAGCGCCTGAAAGGCTGAGCCCACGCTGCCGAGCAGGGCGCCGCCCAGAAGGCAGGCAAGGGCGCGCTCAAGCCGAATCTGCCAGACGATGACGTTCTCGGAGGAAGGATTGCCGTTCGGACCGGCGAGGATCTCCTCAAGCACCCTGAAGGGTGACATCCTAAACCCGAAAGGAGACCCGGCGTCGGCTCCCCCTGCGGCGACGTGAACCAGGGAGGCCGCGAGGCACGCGACGCCAAGGGCGATCAAGATGGTGCGGGCCCCCTGCTTTGGCACGGTTGATTATGGCAAGAGCTGTGGAGGGAGGTTTCAGGAAGACGTGGCTCTGCGCTCCGACTCGCGCCGGCGAGCCTTGCCTAGCTCAACATCTCGCGCAGACGTCTGCGCTGGGCCAGGACGCGCAGCTTCTTGATGGCCTGAACCTCGATTTGCCGGATGCGCTCGCGCGAGAGCTTCATTTCTTTAGCGATGTCTTCCTGCATCTGGGCTTCGGTGTCGCCCTCAAGTCGGAACCGCATCCGCATGACCTTCTGCTCACGGTCGTTAAGCTCCAGAAGGATGCGCGCGAGCTCGCTCAGGGTTTCGCCGTCGAGCACCGCCTCCTCGGGGTCTATTTGCCGGCTGTCGCGGATGAGGCCGCCCAGCGTGGTTCCTTGATTGTCGCCGACCGACATGTCGAGGCTCAAAAGCTCCTGTGAGGACTGAACCAGGGTCATCAGTTTCTTGGAGCTGATGCCGATCGCCGAAGCAAGCTGCTCGTTGGTGGGTTCCTTGCCAAGCTCACGAGCGAGTTTCAGGCGCTCACGCTCAATACGCCTTAACGACTGGGAAACATGGGCAGGCAGCCGGATGGCTTTGCTCTTGTTGTCGATGGCGCGGCCGATCGCCTGGCGGATCCAATGCGTGGCATAGGTCGAGAAACGGAAGCCCTTTTCAGGGTCGAAGCGCTCCGCCGCCTGCATCAGCCCGATCGCGCCTTCCTGAATCAGGTCTTCAAGCGGCACGGCGCGGCTGCGATAGGTCTTGGCGATGTTGATCACCAAGCGCATGTTGGATTCGATGAGACGCTGGCGAGCCCGAACGTCGCCGGTCTGCACGGCGCGCGTGAGCTCCTCTTCCTGACTTTGCGTCAAGAGAGGCGCCTTGGTCAACCGGCTCAAATAGCTCGGTATGCCTTCTTCGTGCTCCATCGATCTCCAGGTACGCGAGGGCGTGGGCATGGTTCCCCTAATGGGAATAGACCCATGAGCGCCCATTTGTGACCGAATTCGGCCACATCTAGTGCCAATAACGTGCAAGAATTGTGCCGGGCCGGGAATGTCCCCGGTCAAAACCCCGAAGCTGCTTTTTCAGACGCTCGCCCTGGCATCCGTGTTCTCAGTGGTTACCCACCGGGCGAAAATAGCTCCACCTTGGAGGCTAAGATTCTACCCACACGGTCTCGCGCGTAAGTCAATTGCACCCGTTGCCTGGGGGCGATGTCCCTCGGTTTGCAGCCTTTGCCGTCCAGACTGAACAGCGTTTTTGAGTTGTAGGAGATGTGAAGCACCCTCGGGCCGCATTAGATATCGAACATCTTGAGAGTCGTCAGGTGGGACAGCACGTTGCCGAGGAGGGTCCCTGCGGGTGGGAGCGGATCGACCTTCTCCGACTTCGCGGGTTTTGACTTGTCGGGCGCGGGGCGCGGGGCCTCGTCCCGAATCTCGGCGAGCCACGTATCGAGGTTGGAAAGAAGGCGCCCCTTCACCCAAACGGCGTCGCCCTTCGTGAGGTCAGAGAGCGACGGGCTTGTCTTGCCTTTGAGCTTGATCACGGTCTTCTCCGTGGCCCGGTAATCGAAGCTTGTTCCGTCGTCGAAGTGGATCAAGGCACGTTTGGAATCCACCTTGTCGATCGTGCCTTTCAAGAACTCCTTGCGTATCTTGTCGAGCCAGGTCTGGCTCTCGACGTCGGCGATTTCTTTGAGGACAGGAGGATCGTTGTCCGTCTTGACGCGCACCCAGACGTCGTCGCCGGCCGCGAACGCCTCGCGTTTTGCAGGCGCTTTCGACTTCCAGTAGTGGGTTTCGGGCCCGTCGTCCACCGAGAGAGGTTCGGTGCCCACGGAAACAGCGAACGACCTCGGGCCCACTTCCAGCACCTTCGCCCTTGTCAGCAGCGTCCCAGGTGGGATAGGCCGGACTGCTTTGAGCACACCGGACATTCGCAGCGTCTCGGGCGGCGGGCTGAACCAGCCGGTCGTGAGCGCAACAGACAACAGGATGGAGGCGTGCATCGTGTAGGTTGCTCCCTTCGGGGGTTCTGCTGATATTCGCCGTGCCGTGAAAACCTCCTGCACGGCTAATGCAGGTGGCCCCGGCGCATGGCCTCAGCCCCTGGGGCTCAGGCGTCCCGCCTGCATGGCTCAACCGAAGCCCCGGAATTCCCCTACTTTGCGATCCTGGCGCGCAGGATCCGATCGCCCTGCTGGATGCGCCCCATCACGTCCATGCCTGACGTCACCTTTCCGACCACGGCGTAGGAGTGATAGAGCCGAAACGCGTCCTTCTTGAGCACAAAAAGCTGCGAGTCGCCCGGGAGCTGTAGACCCTCGGAAGCCACCCCAACGACGCCGCGCTTGTAGTCCACCTCGCACATTTCGAATTTTTCGATGTT